>CALBQZ010000120.1 GCA_937899735.1 uncultured Clostridia bacterium
TCAATGACATCACGACACAGCTTTCCATACTTTGAATACTCACTGTATAGTTCATTTAATCTTGAAAACTTTACCGTGGAAACCGTACGCATTGCTTTGGTTAATTTTCTTGTCGAACGGATTCCACGCAACTGTTTCTTTAAACCTTGTATAGCAAGCATCACTACGCCCTCTTAACATATGCATCAAGTGCACATCGAATATCACTCAACACATTTTTGTCTGCTTTGGCTCCAGTCTTCAAAATATCTACCAGAGAATTATAGTTTGTTTCAAAGAATGGGAACAGTTCATTTTCAAATCGAACCATTTCATCCAATGCCACATTGTCCGCATATCCTTCAGATACTGCAAATAACAGAAGCGCCTGTTTCCAGTCTTCCATCGGCTGATATCGATTCTGCTTCAGTACTTCCATCAGGTGTGCACCTGAATTTAATGCACTTCTTGTAGTTTCATCAACTTCTGAGCCAAGCTGAGTGAAATCTGCAAGTTCACGATATTGAGCAAGCTTTGTACGAAGGCTTGCTGCCATCTGCTTCATCAATTTTGTCTGTGCAGCCCCACCTACACGGGATACCGAAAGACCAACATTGATGGCAGGTCTTTGTCCTTCATTGTACAGTTCACTTTCCAGGAATATCTGACCGTCTGTAATAGAAATTACGTTGGTTGGAATATAAGCTGAAATATCCCCTGCAAGTGTTTCAATAATCGGAAGTGCCGTAATAGAACCTCCGCCAAGTTCCTTAGATATCTGGGCTGATCGTTCAAGCAGTCTGGAATGCAGGTAGAAAATATCTCCCGGATATGCTTCTCGACCTGATGGTCTGTGAAGCAGCAGAGATAATTCACGATATGCAACGGCATGTTTTGAAAGATCATCATAAACGATCAGTACATCCTTGCCTGCATACATGAAATATTCTGCCATAGCAGTTCCGGAAAATGGTGCAATATACTGTGTTGCCGCCGAACCGGATGCCGGTGCAGCAACAATCGTTGTATATTCCATTGCTCCATGCTTCTGTAATTTTTCTTTGATTTCTGCAATCGTTGTTTCTTTCTGTCCGATTGCAACGTAAATACAAATGGTATCTTTACCCTTCTGGTTGATAATTGTATCAATTGCAATAGCTGTTTTACCTGTCTGACGGTCACCGATAATAAGTTCTCTCTGTCCTTTACCAATAGGAACCAGAGCATCAATAGCCTTGATACCTGTGTGTAATGGTGTATTAACAGGTGAACGGTCAAGAATTGCAGGAGCCTTGAATTCAATAGGTCTGCGTTCCTTATACGGAAGATATCCCATAGCGTCGATAGGTACACCAAGAGCATCAACGACTCTGCCAAGAAGACATTCACCAACAGGAACAGACGCAATTCTGCCAACGCGTCTTACTCGGCTACCTGATTCAATATGCTCATATTCACCGAAAATAACACAACCGATACGATTCTGCTGAATGTCGAGAACCATACCTCTTTCGCCACATTCGAACTCTACAACCTCACCATACATAATATCTGCAAGACCATCCATCCAGCAGATACCGTCAGAAACAGTCATAACTCGACCTAACTGATACTTATGAATATGTGGCTTGATTTCTTCGGCTTTTTCTGTGAATTCCTGAATAAGCTGTCCCACTGTGTCATCATCCATAATTGGTGCGTGGTTCATATTTTTCTCAAACTGATAAAGTTCTTCACTTACTGTACCATCATAAACAGTATCGCCAATACGAAGCTTAAGGCCACCGATAAGAGATGGGTCTTCAAGCACCCAGAGAGATGTTTTACCATCAACCGATTCAAGAAGTTTCTTCGTAGCCTCATCAATCTTATCAACAAGTTCTTTCGCCAAAGGGAAAGCAGATGTAATAGTAACATAAAGCACATCGTGATGCTTAAGGTAGGACATATCACCGTCAGTAAGGCTGATTTTGGAAAGAATATCATCAACGACCTGACTATCAAGAGCCTTTATTTCAGCGGCATACTTTTCATAAGAAAAAAGCTTTATAATATTTTCTTTCATGACAGAGAAAAGTTCTTTTCGTGCATCCTCTATCATTCCACGATGTATTTCGCTGAATTCTCTTTCACCGAAAGCTTCAATTAAACTGATTTTTTCATCCACATTTGCCTTTGCCTTTATAATTTCTTCGCTGTGGTCTTCCTCAACTGCTTCTTCAGGTAATGGCATAAAAACAGGCATTTCCATCTTTTCCATCAATTCAGCTTCATCAAGCTCCTTATTGATGTTTTCAAGACGACCACCAAAAATACGCTTTACGGTTTTTCTACCTGCAATAACAAGAATTGTAATAAGAATAATAAAGTTAATTATTACATATTGTATTTCCATAATTTATCATATCCTATGCGAGATAATATTTTTCGCAAACAAAGCCGCCGCTGTCTCCATTTTCGGAGCAACGGAATCCACAATTTTATCATGTTCACTGACAATATCTTCTCTGTACTGTTGTATATCAGCAAGACATTGTCTTTGTGCAGCTTCAATTTCTTTTTTACCCTGAAGCTGTATCTGCTCAAGTTTATTTTTTACTTCTTTTCTTCTCTTTTCAGAAGCAAGAACCTTTTGTTTTTCAAGCTGTTCTTCATTCTCCTGAATGAGTTTTTCGATAGTTTCCTTCTTTTCTTTTGCGCTGTTTATTCTTTCACGACGGTCATCCATCACCTTAAGCACAGGAGTAAAAAGAAGATTTTTAAGTATTACCATAAGAAGTAAAAAGCAAATTACAGTCCAGACCATTATTGATGGCTGTATAATCATAATTTACTCCTTAGATTTTTGAGATAAGCATGAATGCGATAAGAAGACCGTAAATTGTAAGAGCTTCCATAAGAGCAAGAGCAATAATAAGAGTTGAACGGATATCCTTAGCTGCATCAGGCTGACGTGCGATGCTTTCCATAGCAGCCTTTGCTGTCATACCCTGACCTATAGATGGACCCAGTGTGCTGAGTGCGATTGCGATTGCTGCTGCGATTGCGATAATTGCTGAATTTGTCATTTTTATTAACTCCTTAAAATTAAAATTATTTTATTCTGTAAACTCGTCAAGATAAATTGAAACGAGCATTGTAAATACCATTGCCTGTAATGCACAGAATAGCAATGAAAGTACCATCATTACCACAGGAACACCGATAGGGAAGATGTGATAAAGTTCTTCTGTAACCATTTCTTCACCGAAAACGTTACCATAAAGACGTAATGCAAGGGAAGCCGGTTTGATTATTTCATCAAGTAAAAGAAGTGGCAACATAATAACTATCGGAGACACAAAATGCTTGAAATAATGCTTTGCATTGTGTCGGATACCCGAAACCTGTAAAAATATAAATGTCATAACACCTAATGCGGCTGTAACGGAAAGGCAGGCTGTAGGTGCCTTCACATAATCAGTAAGTCCTACACCGGGAACCATTCCTGAATAGTTTGAGAATATAATGAAAACAAAAAGTGATGCAAGGAAGGTGAAATATTTTCTTGCTTTCTTTTTACCAAGAATATCTGTAAAGAAATTGTCGAGATACTCTACACCAGTTTCGATAACATTCTGGAATTTTCCGGGACGCTCCTTAAGTTTACACTTTACAACCAAAGAAACAACCGTAAGCACGCCGAGTATTATCCACATAGTAACCACTTCACCAGTTACGTCCAAGAACCCAAAAAGTTTTATAATCACTTCAGATTTTTCGCCCATCAGTTTCAACCCCTTTTTCTTTCGTATTGCTCACTCTTGCCTCATTAATTGACAAGAGTTTTTTTGTAAAATAAATCATTGGCAATGTCAAACCAATAACGGCACCAACTATAAGATAAGTAGGATTTATTGCCTGTATTTTCGTTCCTACAAGATAAACAAGGGCAAGAAAGCTTATTTGCAAAACCTGTCTTACAACGGTAATAACTGAATACTTTTCAGGAGCCTTTATCAACACTTTTTTTGATATAAGATAATTAACAAAGGCAATCAAAAAGCCTATTACCGCGGTTATTAAAGCCCCTACAATACTATGGTCCATTTAATCACCAACTTTTTCTCTGTTTATGCTTATTATAGCACTTTGCTTTCTTTTTTCAATAGCAATATCGCACTTATTATCGTCATATTTTATTAATTTTTTTGGTGATGTTACCGCTAAAAAACACTATATCCGAAAAAGATTAACTTTCAAGATTACAGTATTTGTTTTGAGAGTTTTTTGTCTCCTAATTTGTATGTCAGAACAGTATTTTGAAATGCGCCACAACAAGAGCATACAAGCCAACAAACGAATTTAAAAAAATTGTATGTTTTCACTAAATAACTTGAAACATAAGAAAAATAATGTTAAAATTAAACAAAATGCATCCTGGGAGACGATAAAATGTTCAAGAAAAAGCATGTTTCCTCATTAGGAACTCCACAAGAGGTTCTTTTAACCAATGACGGCAAATATATTACTAAATTTGAATATGTATGTGTTATGCTATCACGAATCGGTGGTCAGTTCGGTACAACCCTTACAGGTACACTTGCGGCAGCATTCCTACATGAACTTTATTTCGGGCCTGTTGGTGTTGGTGCCGATGATATTGCTTCTATTCTTGCTGTTCAATCCACACTTACAACCATTTTAGGTATAGCAATGGGTGCTATTTCAGGCATTATTGTTCAAAAGTGGAAAACACGCTGGGGAAGATATCGTCATTGGTATATTATTTGTCTCATACCTATATTTACACTCACAGCTTTATATTTCTATGTTCCTGAAGGCTGGTCTGTTCAACAAATGACTCTTTTCCGTTATGGTATAGCATGTTTCCAGACCATATTCAATACATTCAACAATATGGGTCAGAATGTTGTTCAGGTTATTTCTCCTAATCACAAAGAAAAGAAAACAGTTGCAACCATCTGGCAGCTTTCCTATTATATCGGTTATGGCGGAGCATATATTGCAACCTTTGTTTACGGTCTTTTCAGCGACGACAAAAACCAAATGTATATGACACTTGCACTTGTTGCTGCATCCGTTACTGCGTTTGGTAATCTTATGTGTGGTCTTTTCTGTAAGGAAAGAATTGAACTTCCAAAGAAGGAAAAGGTTAAAATTTCAAAGGCTCTTTTCACTCTTTTCAAATACAAAAATTATCGTGCTTACCATGCAATGCAGTGGGTAAATGCTTTTGCATGGCTCGGTAGAATGTCAACATACCTTGCTGCAATTACAGTTGGCTCATCAAAGAACCTTCTTCTTACACTCCCGACTGCTGTTGGTACGGTTGTTGGTAATGTTATTGCTACAAAGCTTTCTAAAAAGCATGAACCTACAAAGCTTCTCAAATTCTGTGGTATCTATTCACCAGTTTCAGCGGGTATCCTTTTCGCTATATGCTTTGTTGAAGCACAGATGGGCATCAGATTCTTTGAGGGTTGGAACAGTATCTTCTTCTACGTATTCTATTTCATTTTTGGTATTGGTATTGGTATTCAGGAGCTTTCAAACTCTCACTTCAATGTTGAATTCCTTGACTATCTTGAATGGCAGTGCGGCGAAAGAATGGAAGCAATTCAGGGTATCGTTCCTGGTTGGATAAACTCAGCTTGTAACTATCTAAAGGAACTCGCAATTCCATTTATGATTGCTTGGGCAGGTTATATGTCTTCAACCGAAGGTGACCTTGTTAAAACAATGCAGGCTCAGCCTACATATCTTGATACTTGTCTTAAAATCCTTGCATTCCTTCTCTTCGGTTACACTCTCGCAAATGTTCTTAAAGCTATTATCCTTAAATTCTTCTATGATGTTGAAGGTAAAAAGAAAGAACAGATGTATCGTGACCTTGTAGAAATCAGAGCTAAACGACACGAAGAAAATCTTGCTTTAGAAAACAATGCTAAATAAGGTGGTATACAAATGAAAAACAAGAAGAAAATTATACTTTCAGTTGTTTCCGTTATAGTAGTTCTTGGAATTATTTCAGGTGCTTTGGCGTTATATTTCACAAGATATCATAAAGACGAAAATGACACAGAAGAATTATTCAGACAGAATGTTGCTTCTATAAATTATGAAAACACCATAGAAACTGCATACCCCCAGACTGACCTTTATGAAATTATTGATGAACATTTTCGTTCAGAGCTTCCTGAGGGTAAAACTGAAAAGAAAGCAATTATAATTGGATATGACGGTTGTCGTGCAGATGTACTTACGGAAGTACAGAATAAAAACAGCGCCATCAATTACCTGTTAAACACCGGTGCTTCAATAAACCTTACATATTGTGGTGGTGTAAATTATCCCCAAAAGAACACTCAAGCTACTTCAACAGCTCCAGGTTGGTGTTCAGTTCTGACCGGTCAATGGGCTGATACTCACGGTGTAACAGCTAACGATATTCCAAAATCCATGAGCGCAAAGACCATTATGACTACTCTCACAGAAGATGGTGTAATCGGCAGTGCAAGTTTTATTACGAAATGGGCAGGTCATTTTTCCAGAAAAAATGCCACATATCTTCCCGAGGTGCAGTATTGTCAGGACCACGCTCTCCCCGTTACATTCAATAAATGTAAAGATAATGAAGCTTCACACGAGACTGTCATGGCAGAAATCAACGATGAGTCCTGTGCAGATTTCCTTTTTGTAATCTATGAGCACACCGACTCAATGGGTCATAACTACGGTTTTACTATCAACAATCCTGGGTACAGGGAAGCGTTTGTAGAATCAGATGTATGTGGATACGAAGTTATAAAAGCTATTGAGGCAAGAGACACTTATGCAAACGAAGATTGGCTCATCATCATAACCTCTGACCATGGTGGTATCGATACTAATCACGGTGAAGCAAGTATCCAGGAAAGAATGACATTTGTTGTAATGAACAAGGAATGGAACTAAATTAAAGCGAAACCTCCTTGCGAAAGCAAGGGGGTTATTTTCTTTGTATGAACATATTGGAGGATTCGCTATGTCAAGAAAATACTCACACATAGTAGTCATCGGTGTTGACGGAGCTGGAAGTTGGTTTAAGGTTGCTGACACACCTAATTTTGACCATATTTTTGAAAATGGTGCAGTTACATATAATGCTTTGTCATCAAAGCCTACAATTAGTGCCGAGTGCTGGGGGTCAATACTTATTGGCGTGGGTCCTGAGATACACAAGTTGACAAATGGCAGAGTATCAGTTCTCCCCTATCCTCTTTGGTCAAAATTTCCCACAGTTTTTCGTCGTATAAGAAAAGCTTATCCCAAAGCAGAACTGGGTTCATACTGTGACTGGAATCCTATTACAAAAGGAATTGTTGAAAAGTTTATAGGGGTTTCTCACGCAACCGCAAGGGACAAGGAACTCACTCCTATTATTTGCGATTATGTTCGAAATAAAAAGCCGGACTTTCTTTTTATTCACTTTGACAGCACAGATGGAGCAGGTCACAAATATGGTTACGGAACACGTGAACATATCAAGGCTATAAACGAGGTTGACAAACTTATCGGAGATGTTTACTCCGCTGTAGAAGATGCAGATATACTTGAAAACACCCTCTTTATGGTTATTGCCGACCATGGTGGTACAAATCCTGGAAATGGTGAAGGTGGAAGCCATGGCGGATGGACAGAAGAAGAAAAACACGTTACTTTTGCTGCAGTCGGCAAAGGTGTGAACAATACGCAAATACAAGAAATGAACATTCGTGACCTTGCAGCTATCATTCTTTATGCTATGGGTATAGAGACTCCTAAATTTGATGAAAAAGGCTGGACATCTCAAGTGCCAGAAGGATTATTCCTTAATTATAAAGGTGAATATCGTGATATTTCACACCTTACAGGTGCTGCTCCCAGAATTTCAAAAACACATCATAAATCCGAGCTTGTTTAAGTGACTAAAACAAGAGAAACAACTATAATTTGACCGGAGAGAATAATATGGACTTCATAAAAGTTTCTGACAATAAGAACGTTTATGCTGATGGTGTTCACGATGACACCAAATCACTTCAAGAATGCATTGATATGGTAAAAGATGGTGGTATGGTCTACTTTCCTGACGGAACATATCTTGTTTCGGCGGCGCTTATCTTTTATTCAAATCAAACACTTAAATTCTCCGATAAGGCTACCATTTTAAGAAGTGACAAGAGTGAGCCTGTAACCAGATATCTTCTTGCTTCTTATTCCGAACCTGAATGGAGTGGTTACGAAGGTACGCATGATGTTATAATTTCTGGTGGTGTATTTGACGGAAATGCAAACCTCACTGAAAAATCAACACTTATAAATACAGTTCATTGTAAAAATATTTTCATCGAGAATTGTCGTTTTATCCATTGCTCACAATGGCATATGATTGAAATAAATTCAACAGAGAATGCGATAGTACAAAATTGTGTGTTTGATGGACCAACATATACAAGCATCCACGATGGATTGCTTAATGAAGAAATTCAGTTAGACCTTGCTCATGAAGGCTCATATGGTCCTGTTTATAACTGTTATGGTACACTTATTGACTTTTGCAAGGACGACACGGTTTGTTGCAACATTGTAATAAGGGACAACGTTTTCAAATGCGCAGGATTCCCTGCAATTGGTCATCATGGAGATTGCAACCATCACAACATAGAAATAAAAAACAATATCTTTGATGGATCATCAGGATTGTGGGGTAAAAGCAGAGGTTATATTATTTTCAGACCTATGGTTTATGACCTTAAAATCAAAAACAATGTGTTTATTTCATCTAAAACTCACACATCGCCAAACTACGGCATCATTTTTGAAAATCCTGACAAAAAAGCTTTGTTCACAGAAAACAATATCTTTATAGGAAAAATTGATGGATAGATTATAATTGATAAAGGTGACTTACAAAATGATAACTTCGTTAGGTAACAAAAAATCAAATTTTCTTATCTTTCTCTGTTGGGCGGCCTACACTTTTGCTTATGTAGCAAGGCTTAATTACAATGCCTCAATGGTGGAAATCCTTTCCCAACTTGGCACAACCAAAGAGGCTGCAGGAACAGTTAGCTCGTTTTTCTTTTTTGCTTATGGTGCAGGTCAGCTTATAAATGGTCTGCTTTCAAAAAAGTATAATACAAAATATTCTGTAGTCATTGCGCTGACAGGTTCTTGCATCATCAATTTTGCAATGACATTTTGTTCGGAAATAGAAGAAATGAAAATTCTTTGGCTTTCCAATGGAGTGTTTCAATCAATTCTCTGGTCATCACTTATCAAAACCTTATCCGATAACCTTACTGATAGCAAGCTTTCAAAGGCAGTCATGGCGATGAGTACAACCGTAGCTTCAGGTACATTTATGGCTTACGGTCTTTCAGCTTTTTTCTCATATCTTAAATTAAGCTGGACTTTGATTTTTTATGTTGCATCATTACTTGTGGGATTTGTGGCAATATTGTGGTTTGTGGGAATGAGCACCATACAAAATGCAACGAAAAAAGCAGAAATCAACGACGGTAAAATAAAAGACAAATTATCCTTTACGCCTGTTTTTGTTGTCAGTATTGTTGTTGTACTTATTTCAGCGGTAACTAATGGGTTCATAAAAGATGGTATAACAACATGGGTGCCATCAATTCTTAAAGAAGAATTTGGTGTTGCTTCATCTCTGTCTATTATAGTTACTTTACTTCTGCCTGTTTTATCAATTTTTGGCACATCTCTTGTAACTGCATTACATAAAAAACAAAAAGACGAAAATGCACTTAACGGTATTTTTTACTTTGCAACTTTAATTCTTGTTGGTCTTATTATTATTACATTAAAGCTTAAATCAGCACCACTTACCCTTGCACTTTTTGGTGGAACTGCATGCCTTATGTCGGCAGTAAATAATGTTATTACAAGTGTTGTCCCCCTTTATTCAAGAGATAAAATTGACTCTGGTCTATTGGCAGGACTTCTCAACAATTTCTGTTATATCGGAAGCACTCTCTCAACATCATTGCTCGGCAGAATTGCTGATACAAAGGGATGGAATGATGTATTTATATGCATCCTATTTTTCACTATTATTTCATTTGTTGTCTGCTGTATTTCAGTAGTGTTGAAGAAAAATTCTAGAAAAGAGGTTTAATTATGATTAACAAAATTATTGAAATAGTTAAAGAGGCAGGAAAAATTATTCTTTCTGCACATAATCAAGAGAATACTATAACTGCTAAAGAAGGCAAGAAAAACTTTGTAACAAAATATGATGTTGCTGTACAAGACTTTTTGTTCAAAGAACTTGGCAAGTCTTTCCCCGAAGCTGAATTTGTCGGAGAAGAAGGAAACAATAACCTTGCAAGTGATGCTTTACGTTTTATAATTGATCCGATTGACGGAACCACAAATTTTATGCAAGATTTTCGTTGCAGTTGTATTTCTGTTGCTCTTTGCAAAGAAAACAGTACTATTTTAGGTGTAGTGTACAATCCTTACACCAATGAGATTTTTAGTGCAGAAAAAGGCAATGGTGCATTTCTTAACGGGGAAAGACTAACAGTGAGTGACCGACCTCTTTCAGACGGACTTGCTCTCTTTGGAACATCACCATATCACCCTGAAAACACAGATGAAACCTTTGCACTTTTAAGAAAAGTCTTTGATTTTTCCCGTGATATACGTAGAAGTGGCTCAGCTGCTTACGACATATGCACAGTGGCGTGTGGCAGATGTGAGGTGTTCTTTGAAAAGAGTTTGCAACCTTGGGATATTGCAGCAGGAACACTAATCTTAAAAGAAGCTGGTGGCGTAGCATTAAATTATGATGGAAAAGAAATTAACTTTTCAATGCCTAACGATGTAATTTTTGCCAACCCTAAGGCTTACGGGGAATTTATAACCTTGCTTTAAATTGTTTTATATAGCATTTAAGCCGTTAAAAAGAATTAAGCGTTGCATTTGGGATATATCCAGTCCCTCTGCCTGAATCTCAAGTTGACGCTTAAGCCAACCCTGTGGTTTTATTTCTTTTGATGTATAGAAAGTCCATTTTTCATGTTTTATTACTCCTTTAAGGGACTCTGTCATAAACAATTATAACACTCACACAAAACAAAATGCAACTGATTGTTTACAAGATAATTAGACAATGTTATTATATTGTGGGTGATATTTTATGAATTTTAGTGTGCAATTTAAAGTCAGAGGTGACGACTTCAGTGGTCACTTTATAAATGGTATTTCAATGGCAGACAGTGACAGTTTCTGGAAATGTAAGCTCGTTTCTGCTGATGATGAAAAGAATGTGTATGAGTCCCGTGATGGCTACAAAATCACTGCATATCACATTAAAAAAGGTGATGTTTTCGAGTGCTATACTGTCTTCGAAAACAACACAGAAAACACAATAACACTTGATATGATTTCTTCCTTTGCTATTACGGATATTGATATTGACACTCTCCACAGAGCAACATCATTCTGGAGTGCTGAGGGTAAAATACTTAGCCAAAAACTTACAGAACTTAATATGGAACGCTCATGGAGTGGTCATGGTATAAGAATTGAAAAATTCGGTCAGGTTGGCTCAATGCCTGTTAGAAAATGGTTTCCGTTTGTTGCTGTTGAAAACAGTAAGACAAATGAATTCATCGGTGTTCAGCTTTACATTCCATCAAGCTGGCAGATTGAACTTTTCCGTCATAAGGAGCCTTTGACATTACTCGGTGGACTTGCAGACTATGACTATGGTCATTGGTGTAAGGAAATTAAACCAAACGAGAGTTTTACAACTCCAAAAGCAGTTCTTGCTGTTGGTAACTCACTTCTTAAAGTCTGCGATATGCTTGTTAAGGCACAAAATCCTGACATCTCACCTGTTGATACAGATTTACCAATAATTTTCAATGAGTACTGCACATCATGGGGTAATCCAACAATTGAAAATCTTGAAAAAACTGCTAAAAAATTACAAGGTAGTGGTGTCAAATACCTTGTAATGGACAGTGGTTGGTATAAGGAAGAAGATAAAAACTGGTGGGAAACTATCGGAGACTGGAATGTTAGTAAAAAACTCTTCCCTAACGGACTTAAAGAAGTTAACGATATGATTAAGTCCTATGGTCTTATTCCTGGTATCTGGTTTGAAATGGAGAATGTTGCTCCTCTTTCACATATTTACAATGAAACTGACCATCTTCTCTCCCGTATGGGTACACCACTTAATGTTGCTGGTCACAGATTTCTTGATTTACGTGACAAATGGTGTGTAAACTATCTTGACGAAAAAGTTATAAAACTTCTTCGTGACAGTGGGTATGGATACCTTAAAGTTGACTATAATGAAAACATCGGTATCGGTTGTGATGGTGCAGAGAGTCTTGGTGAGGGACTCCGTCAATATGTACTTGCAAGTCAGAAATATTTTAAACGAATTAAGGAACATTTACCTGATTTGGTAATTGAAAACTGTGCAAGCGGCGGTCACAGACTTGAGCCATCAACAATGGAACTTTGCTCACAGGCAAGTTTCTCTGATGCTCACGAATGTACAAGTATTCCGATTATTGCTGCCAACGTACAGAGAATGATTAAACCAAGTCAGAGCCAAATATGGGCAGTTCTTCGCACGAAAGACGACATCTACAGAACATATTACAGCCTTATTTCAGGCTTCTTGGGTCGTCTTTGTATCAGTGGTGAAATATTTGATTTGCCACAGGAAAACTGGCAGATTGCCCTTGATTCAATCAAATTCTATGATGAAATCAAACATATAATTAAAGACGGTTTCACAAGCATTATTGAATGTAATGTCGAAAATTACAACGAACCTGAAGGCTATCAGGTTGTACTCCGTGAATTAAATAGTGAAGCATTGCTGATAGTTCACACATTCAAAAATGGTGCAAATCCACCTTGTGAAAATGTTCTTGAAAACTGGAACATTAAGAAAGAATTCGGTAGTAATCTTGATGGTGATTTCAGGGCAAAAGCATTTTTACTTGAAAAGAAAAACTAAAATACAAACAAAAAAGACATCCTGCGGTTAATTCCCTAGGATGTCTTTTCTATATCAGTTTTACTTAGAACACAATTACAATAAGCTGTGAAACCAATACAACTGCGATAAGAGCAATTGGATATGTTGCAGCATATGCAGCAGCAACGTCTTCTGTTCCGGCTGTTGAAATAAGTGTTCCAAGAGCTGGAGTACTTGTCATACCACCTGTGAGTGAACCAAGGTTGTTAAGCAAGCTTAATTTAAGAACATACTTTGCAAAGAAGTAACCGATAATCAATGGTAAGATTGTCATAATCATACCATATACAAAGTACATAGGGTCAAAGTATTTCACAAAATCTGCACCACCTGGAACACCTGCACCCAACAAGAAGAACACGAGGCCTAACTCTCTTAAAAGCTTAAGAGTTGACTGTGATGGCATAATGTTCAACTTACCGATTCTGCCAAAATGACCGAATACTAACGCAGTAAGAAGACAACCACCTGTTGTTGTAAGTGAGAAGCAAGTGCCATCAAGACCATTGCTTGTGAGTGGAATTGCAATTTTACCAACAACTGTACCGATAACAGCTGCAAGTGCAAACACAGCAACCCCATGGTCGTCAAGTTCTAAAAGTTTACCTTTAAAAGTCTTTTTCTTTGTAGCAACATCATCACCTGTACTGAGTTTTGCACGTTCAACAGCCATATCTGCTTTTACAAGCTTTGGCATAATCTGTACAAAAAGAACAACACCGATAACACCGAAGATATATGCAATACCGTAGCCTACCGAAACAAGGCTAACGTGTTCAGCAGCAACACTTTCTTTTGCAGCTGAGAATGCTGGTGTTGATGTAAGGGCACCTGAAAGAAGACCTGTAATCATAGCAGTAAATTCTTCCTGAGTTTCAATTGATGCACCATATCCGATACCCTTACCAATGAAAATACAAGCTACTGCCGCAATTCCACCTGAAAGGATAATAAAAAGACCTAAAAGGACATATGATTTAAAATTCTTTTTCATATTACCAAAAAATTTTGGTCCTGCAATAAAGCCAACTGATGTTACGAAAAGAATCAACCCAAGGCTTTCGATAATCTCAAGTGCTTTTTCTGCAAAACCTACTTCGATTTCGCCTCTTATCACGAGCTGGTTTTCAAGTGGCGTGAAAAGAAGTGCACCGAATAATAATGCTACAACGAAAACACCTGCATCTCCTAATGATACGCCTTTAATTGTTACTCTACCAAGAGCATAGCCAACAAAGAGTATTGCAAAAACGCACAACATTAAAAAGGAAATTCCTGTAACAGAAATAACTCCACCAAATAAAGTCATTTTATCTTTTGCCTCTTTTCTTATCTTTTATTTGTGTAATCAGGCAAAAGTTTTGGTGATACTTTATCTGTACCAATTCCAGCTTCTGCGATTTCATTTTCAAATTTTTCGATATGTTTAAGTGTAAGTTCACCTACAGTAACATTCTTTGCTTTAGTAGCAGCATTCATACCTGCACTTCTACCAAATACAATAATATCAAGCAATGAGTTACCCATAAGTCTATTTCTACCGTGAATTCCACCAACAGCCTCACCTGCAACAAACAAGTTTTCAACGTTTGTTGTCATACAGTCAGGAGTAATATCAAGACCACCGTTCTGGTAGTGTAATGTTGGATAAACGAGAATTGGCTCTTTACGGATATCAATGCCATATTTATCAAACATTCTCCACATAGCAGGGATTCTTTTCATAATTGTGCCTTCGCCACCGATTTTTTCAATCATCGGTGTGTCAAGCCATACACCCTGTCCGTCACCAGTATCAACACCTGTATTGCGTTCTGAACATTCACGGATAATTGAAGCAGCCGCAACGTCACGTGTTTCAAGAGGATGCATAAATACCTCACCATTTACGTTAACAAGCTTTGCGCCTAATGAACGTACTTTTTCAGTAACAAGTGCACCGAAAATCTGTTCAGGATAAGCAACACCTGTTGGATGATACTGAAGTGTTTCAGCATAAAGAAGCTTTGCACCAACTCTGTAACCGAGTACAAGACCATCAGCAGTTGCGCCGTAGTGGTTTGATGTTGGGAAGCCCTGATAGTGCATACGTCCTGCACCACCTGTTGCAATAATAACTGTCTTTGCCTTTGCAACAAGGAGTTCTTTTGTTTCCATATTCATAAGGACAGCACCAGCAGCATTGCCGTTTTCGTCCATAATGAGTTCAATTGCAGCTGTGAAATCGACTACAGGGATTTTACGGTTGAATACTTCGTCACGAAGAGTTCTCATGATTTCTGCACCTGAATAGTCCTTTGCAGCGTGCATACGTTTACGTGATGTACCACCACCATGAGTAGTCACCATTGTACCGTCAGCTTCCTTGTCAAATTCAACACCAAGGTTGCTGAGCCATTGAATTGCCTCTGGAGCATCGCAAACGAGCTTTGAAAGAAGTTCTTTCTTTGCTGCGAAGTGTCCGCCACCGAAAGCATCAACAAAGTGGATTGCGGGTGAATCATTTGGTTTATCGGCAGCCTGAATACCACCTTCAGCCATCATTGTGTTAGCATCACCGATTCTGAGCTTTGTTACAATCATAACATCAGCGCCAGCTTCATTTGCTTCTATAGCAGCAGATGCACCAGCTCCGCCACCACCTATAATGAGAACATCTGTCTCATAATCAGGCTTTGAAAGGTCAACACTATCAGCAGTAATACGGCTGTGTGCCTGAAGCATTTCTGCTAATTCTGTAGGAACTTTGTCGCCTTTATTAGCACCAATTTTCAATACTGCAAATTCATCTTTTTTATAGTCAGGATGGAAAGTTGCAAGTAAGTCTTCTTTCTGCTGAGCTGTCATACGTTGTGGCTCTAAAGCAATATTTTTTTCTCTTGCTGCTTCAACTGCAGCAATTGATTTCTGAAACTTTTCTGAATACATACACTTTCCTCCTTACTTCTCGATTTCTCTGTTATTGTAGAGTTCTTTCATTTCTTCGATTGGTTTCTGCATAAGTGCCTCAATCAATTCGTTGAAATCACCATTTTTGATTTCTTTAACTCTGTCTTCAAGGTGACCACAACCAGGAGCAAGATATTTACCATTGATTCTTCTTGCAAGCATAGCAACCTGTGGATGTGAAATACCGGCAGGACATCTTGATGAACAAACACCACACATAACGCAGTCAAATGACTCTTCAGCACATTTCTCGAAATCGCCACGCTGTGCATACGCGATATACTGCATTACGTTGAGTTCCTGAGTACAGCTCTTTGTACAAGCATTACAGCCGATACATGAGTAAATTTCAGGATAAAGTTGCATCATAACTGTTTCGTTAACAGGAACTTTTTCAATATCGTAAACCTGCTTAACAAGTGGGAAGAAAGGCAATGTAGCGATGTACATATTGTCTTCAACCTTTGTCTGACATGCAAGACAAGCTTTAAGCTCTCTGTCACCCTTGACGCGGTAAATTGTTGCACAAGCGCCACAAAAACCATTACGACAACCACAACCACGAACAAGCTGATAACCAGCATATTCCATAGCGGTCATAATTGTTAAATTTTCCGGCACTTCGTATTTTTTGCCGAAAAGAAATATATTAACCATTTTTTCCATTTCATTAACCTCCATTAATATTCTGCTGGGAGTTCGTCTAATTCGTCGCAACGGAAAACAGGACCGTCTTTGCAAACATACTTAGCACCAACATTACATCTTCCGCATTTACCAACTCCGCATTTCATTCTCAATTCGAGAGTTGTATAAATGTTGGTCTTTTCAAAACCGATTGCACAAAGACCTTCTAATGTAAACTTAATCATGATTGGAGGTCCACACAAAACTGCAACCTTATTTGTATCAAAACCTAATTCCTTAACATAGTTAGGAACAAAACCAACGTGACCGTCCCAACCCTCCTGAGGGTTATCGATTGTGAGGTGAACATTAACACCTGCATCAGTTGACCATTCGTTGATAATTTCCTGATAGTCAAGTAAGTCGTCCTTACTTCTTGAACCGTAAACAATATCAATCTTGCCATAACGGTCACGATAATGACGACAATAGTTGATTACTGAACGAAGAGGTGCTAAACCAACACCACCAGCGATAAAGAGAAGGTCTTTTCCTGCAAATACATCATCAACAGGGAATGGATTACCATATGGTCCTCTGATTGTAATCTGTTGACCAACCTCTGCCTGATGTAACCAATCTGTTACACAGCCACACTTTTTGATTGAAAATTCCATGAATTCTTCGTTTGTTGGAGAAGATGTAATAGAGAACATCGCCTCACCAACACCAGGAATTGAAAGCATTGCACACTGACCAGGTCTGTGGTCAAATGCTTTTTTACCATCAGGTGTTACAACTCTGAAAGTCTTGATGTCAGGAGTGTCAATACGAACATCAGTAATAACACCAAGCTTTGGAATCAAGGTTTCTGCACGATTATTCATTTACTGCTCCTCCCATCTTTTTCATAACTTTTACAATATTCATTGAAATTGGGCATTTTGCAAGGCAACGTCCGCAACCTACACAGCTGAATTCACCATCGTTGTTTTCAGGGAAATACACAAGTTTGTGCATAAATCTCTGACGAAAACGTTCTTTCTGTGTGAGACGGTTGTTACCATGAGCCATCTTTGTAAACTCGGAATACATACAAGAGTCCCAACATCTGTAACGGATAACACCGTTACCTGTATTGAAATCCTTAATGTCATAACACTGACAAGTAGGACAAACGAAAGTACAAGTACCACATCCAAGACAAGTTTGTGAAAGCTCATCCCAAATAGGTGAGTTAAAGAATTCGTTTGTTTTTCCACCACCAAAAGCATCTGTTGTAAGGTCTTTAAGTGGAAGCTTATTCATAATAGCGTTGATTTTTGCTTTCTGTTCATTAACTACAGAATCATCACAATCTTCTGTCAAGGCTGAAAGTTTATTTAAGAGTTCTTCACCCTTTTCTGTGTTAGCCTTGAAGAAAATTTCTGTTTCTGTTTTCCAAGCCGAAATATCCCCTGCTGGTTCAGCTGGGTCAATACCAAAGGTCTTGCAGAAACAAGTTTCTGATGGTCTTGTACACGCAAGAGAGATGATAACACCATGCTCTCTTCTTGAACCATAGAAGCTATCAACAGGCTCAGTTAAGAACACTCTGTCAAGAATGTTAAAGCTCTTAACGTCACAAGCACGAACACCAAAGATTACGAAATCTTCTGATTCACTTCTTGTGTCAATGATTTCAATGTTTTTACCTGAAGTTGTGAATTTCATCAAATCTTCAGTCTGCGGAAAGAAAAAGTCCTTAGGGCTTCTTACTGTGTTAAGAGCATTGCTCCAAACTGTACCTTCTTCCCATTTTTTATAAGCAGCACTGCCGTCATTCTGGTCAACAGGAAGATATAACGCTGCATTTTTTGCGATTTCAGCAAAAACAAGGTTCATTTTATCAAGAGAACATTTACGCATTGATATCCCCCCTATTAAAAACATCACCTGGCTCTAAATCTTCAGTTGTATAGTCAACCAAAGGAGCACGTGAGCCAACCTCTGCACCTGCCTGATATTCACCATAGAATTCATTCATATCCTTGATGAATTTACGGTTAAGAAGGTGTAAAGGAATATTCTGTGGGCAAACTCTTGAACATTCTCCACAGTCAGTACAACGACCTGCAACGTGGAACGCTCTGATAATGTGGAACATTTTTTCTTCAAAGCTGTTTGCAGGTGATTTATTTTCAACACCTGAATTAGGGTTATCAAAAACACATTTTTCACAAGTACATGCAGGACAAGCATCACGACATGCATTACAACGGATGCAACGTGAAAGTTCATTCTGCCAGAAAGCAAATCTCTCATCAGGAGTCATTGCTTCAAGTTTTTCAACTTCGTTAAAACGATTTGAATCAACAACTTCGCCTTCGTCACCCATTAATTCGTCAAAAGCAACGTGCTTTTTGCTCTTACAATTAACACATCTTTCTGCAAGTACGTCATTTGTTGAAATCATAACAGGAGCATCATCATAAAGAGTTGTTACTGCCATTTTTTCACCATCAAAATCGATTGTTGCGATACCATCACCACAGATTGCCTTAACTTTTGCAACGTCAGCCATACCTTCACAAGGAATACCGACTGCATAAACCTTTTCACGGTCAAATCTGTGTTCAGTCAACAACTGATTAAAGCTATATGTATCACAAGGCTTAAGGAAAACAAGAATTTTGCCTTCACATTTCTGTGTCTTTGAAACAAGATATTTTGAGAAGTTCACGCCACAGAAATCGTTGAATACGAAATTTGCTTTTAATTCTTCTTCAGTTTTGAAAACAGCAGGAGTTACATCATAATCAAACTCACCTTTGCTCCAACCAAGAACACAAGAAACTGTTCTGTCGTTAAGCAATGCAACTGCTTTATCAACTAACTGTTCACGAGTTATTTTTTGCATCGTAAATCCTCCAATCTCTTGTTTTCACCTAAAGCAACAACCTTTTCAACAAAATCGTTCATTGTAGCTGCAAATTTTGCACCTTCAGCAGCTGAAACCCATTCAACACGAGTACGCTCTTTTTCAATACCGAGATAATCAAGCATTGAGAAAAGTGCAGCCATTCTACGACGAGTGTAGTAATTACCTGATGTGTAGTGACAGTCACCAGGATGACAACCACAAATGATTACACCATCAGCACCACGCTGAAAAGCACGAAGAATAAACATAGGGTTTACACGGCATGAACAAGGCACACGAATAATCTTTACCTCTGCCGGATAGTTAAGACGGTTGTTACCTGCAAGGTCAGCACCCGCATAAGAACACCAGTTGCAACAAAATGCAACAATTAATGGTTTATATTCATTTACTTGCATATTGCGTCAACCTCCGCCATAATCTGTGAGTTAGCAAATCCGTTTAGGTCCATAGCACCTGATGGACAAGCTACTGTACAAGCACCACAACCCTGACAAACTGCTGGGTTGACTGATGCAACTCTTCTAATCTTAGTTGTTCTGTCCGGCATACGGAATTCTTTATCACTGTAAGTAATAGCACCATAAGGACAAACTCTTTCACAAGATGAACAACCATTACACATAAGTTCGTTTGAATGTGCAACACAAGGGTTACCTGTCAACTTATCTTTTGCAAGAAGTCCGATAACCTTTGATGCTGCTGCACCTGCCTGAGAAACTGTTTCAGGAATATCCTTAGGTCCTTGGCAAGCACCTGAAAGGAACACACCTGCTGTTGGGCTTTCAACAGGACGAAGTTTTGGATGAGCTTCTGTAAAGAAGTCGTTTGTATCCATACTTGCTGTAAGCATTGTTGCAAGTGGACGAGCAGATTCATCTGGCTCAATTGCTGCTGCAAGAACAACAAGGTCAGCATCAATATGAAGCTGTTTATTTGCGATAAGGTCCGATGCCTGAACTTTAAGCACATCACCTTCTGGTGTTACCTTACCAACCATACCCTTGATATATTTAACTCCGTATTCTTCAACTGCACGACGATAGAATTCGTCAAAGTTCTTACCTGGAGTTCTTACGTCAATATAGAACACGTAAACTTCTGTATCAGGATATTTATCTCTTGTAAGCATTGCGTGTTTAGCAGTGTACATACAACAGATTTTTGAACAATACTCTTTACCTTTTTCAGCACATGCATCACAACGTGAACCCACGCACTGAACAAACACAATTGTATGAGGATGCTTTCCGTCAGAGGGTCTTAAAAGTTTACCTGCTGTAGGACCAGCAGCATTTGTAAGACGCTCAAATTCAAGAGATGTAATAACATCCTTTGACTGGTTATAAGCAAACTCGTCAAACTTATCCATACTGATTGGATTAAAGCCTGTTGCAACTACGATTGCACCATACTTTTCTTCGATGTATTCATCCTTCTGTGTATAATCAATAGCACCAGCTGTACAAACCTTTGCACAAAGACCACATTTACCATTTTTAAGCATATTACATGCATTAGGGTCGATTGTTGCTACCTTTGGCACAGCCTGTGCAAATGGAATATAGATAGCCTTACGATTATCCATACCCAAGTTAAATTCGTTAGGAACTTTTTTCATTGGACACTTATCAACACAAGCGCCACAACCTGTACAGATATCTTCCTTAACGAAACGAGCATTCTTTTTAATTGTTACATCAAAGTTACCAACGAAACCTTTGATTTCTGAAACTTCACTATATGAGAAGATGCGGATTTTATCATTCTGTGCTACATCCACCATTTTGGGAGTAAGGATACAAGCAGCACAGTCAAGTGTTGGGAATGTTTTATCCAACTGTGCCATCTTACCACCGATTGTAGGCTTTTTCTCAACGATATCAACAGGGAATCCTGCGTCTGCAATATCAAGAGCAGTCTGAATACCTGCAATACCACCACCGATAACCAAAGCTCTCTTTGTTACAGGTGATTCACCTGGAGTGAGTGGAGTGTTGAGATTTACCTTTGCAATAGCTGCTTTACCAAGAATAATTGCCTTTTCAGTACCTGTAAGCATATCCTTATGTACCCATGAGCACTGTTCACGGATGTTTGCGATTTCAACCATATATGGGTTGAGTCCTGCCGCAGCTGCTGTTTTACGGAATGTTGCTTCGTGCATTCTTGGTGAACAAGAACAAACAACAATTCCTGTAAGATTGTGCTCTTTAACAGCTTCTTTAATCATATCCTGACCAGCCTGTGAGCACATATATTGATAGTTAGTGGAAAAGACTACCCCTGGTTCGCTTTTCAAAGCATCTGATACTGCTTCGACATCAACTGTACCTGCAATATTACTACCACACCAACATACAAAAACGCCAACTCTTTGCATTTGTCTTTTCCTCCTTACTTAGTATATTTTCTAAACGCACTTACGAGCAACTGTGGTGGAACATCTTCGTCAATCATCTGAGGAACGTCATCAGCAGTCATTCTGTTAGCACCCTGTTGTCTTATTGCAGTAAGACGTACTGCTTCAACCAATTTAGCAGGTTCTACATTTCTTGGACATCTGTCAATACATGCAAAACATGATAAGCATTTATAAAGTGACTCAGATTTAAGCAATGGCTCAATATCGCCACTTTCAACCATATTTACAAACTGATGTGGATGATATTCCATTTCATCGTATGCAGGGCAAGTTGCTGAGCATTTGCCACACCGCATACATTTGCTTGGATTAACACCACTTCTACGGATAATTTCTTCCTGAAGATACTCTTTATTATTCATTTGTATCCTCCTTTACACCAAGTGCTTCAGCGAGAAGCTCTGTGAAATAAATTACCGGAATATCTGCTCCGTTTTTAACAAGGTTATATTTGCAAAGTGGGCATGCAGTAATAATCATTTCAGCACCTGCAGCCTTTGCATTTTCGATAATAGCATTACTATTTCTCTTTGCTGATTCTGGGCTCTCAATTGAAATATAACCGCCACAGCATTCGTTACGCTTCGCATATACCACCGGGTCTGCACCCATTGCCTTAATCAAATCTTCCATGATTGTAGGATTTTCAGGGTCATCCATTCTCATAACACTATTAGGTCTTAAGAGAAGGCATCCGTAATACGCAGCAATTTTCTTGCCCTTAAGTGGATTAACCACTTTTTCTTTAACTGCATCAAAGCCTACCAAATCACGGAGCATTTCAAGGTAATTATAAACTTCTGTTTCTCCGTTGTATTCACCTTCTGCCATGTATCTGTTAACCTTATCAGCAAAATCATTATCATTCTGCATAGCATAATTTGTCTGCTTAATTACATTATGACAAGCTGAACAAACTGTAACGAGTGGCTGCTCCTTATCAAGAGCATATTTAAGTGCACGAACTGATGAAAGCTTTGTTGCAACCTCATCTCTTGCTGTTGTAAACACACCACCACAGCACTGCCAGTTTTCAATTTCTTCTAAAGTTATACCCAGAACTTCGGCAGACTTAACTGAATAAACATCAAGTTCTTTAGCCTTGTTTTTAAGAGTGCATCCGGGGAAATAACTAACTTTCATAGGTTTACCTCCGGTTTATACCATCTGTTCAGGATGGAATACTTCATCAAATCTTTCAGCTGTTAAGAAGCCAAGTTCAACACAGGCTTCTTTAAGTGAAATATTATCTTTAAATGCTTTCTTTGCTGTTTTTGCTGCATTTTCATAACCGATATATGGATTAAGAGCAGTTACAAGCATCAAAGAGTTATGAAGATTGTGATGCATCTTCTCTTTATTTGCTTTGATACCAACAGCACAATTCTTATTGAATGATACGATTGCTTCTGCAAGAAGTCTTGCTGACTGTAAGAAGTTGTAGATACATACAGGCATAAACACATTCAATTCAAAGTTACCCTGAGATGCTGCCATACTAACTGCAACATCGTTACCCATTACCTGAACAGCAACCATTGTTACTGCTTCACATTGTGTTGGGTTAACTTTACCAGGCATAATTGATGAACCAGGTTCATTTTCAGGAATGAAGATTTCACCAAGACCATCACGAGGACCAGATGCAAGCCAACGTACGTCGTTTGCAATCTTCATCATATCGCAAGCAAGAGCCTTGATTGCACCGTGTGCAAATACAAGTTCATCCTTTGATGTAAGTGAATGGAATTTGTTAGCTGCAGTCACGAATGGTTTACCTGTGAGTTTTGCTACTTCAGCTGCAACACCTGTATCAAATCCTGCAGGTGCATTAAGACCCGTACCAACGGCAGTACCACCAAGAGCAAGTTCATAGAGAGGCTCGATTGAACGTTTGATTAATTCAACGTCCTTTTCAAGGCTTGAACGCCAACCGCTAATTTCCTGACTGAACTTAATTGGAGTTGCATCCTGCAAGTGAGTTCTACCACTCTTTACAATTCCTTCGTTTTCTACTTCGAGTCTTTTAAATGTTTCAATCAATTCCTGAACTGCAGGAAGAAGTTTCTCTTCAAGTGCAAGGACTGCTGCAATATGCATAGCTGTTGGGAATGTATCATTTGAAGACTGGCTCATATTTACGTCATCGTTTGGATGAAGCAATGTTTTACCAAGAATCTGGTTACCTCTGTTTGCGATAACCTCATTTGAGTTCATATTTGACTGTGTACCAGAACCTGTCTGCCATACAACAAGTGGAAAGTGTCCGTTAAGCTTGCCTTCTCTTACTTCATCACAAGCAGCACAGATTGCATTCATTTTTTCTTCTGTCATCTTTTCAGGACGAAGAGCGTTATTTGCAATTGAAGCAGCCTTTTTAAGGATACCAAATGCATTTATAATTTCAGCAGGCATTGTTTCAATACCAACACCGATTTCAAAGTTTTCATGGCTTCTCTGAGTCTGTGCAGCCCAAAGACGGTCTGCAGGGACTTTCATTTCGCCCATAGAGTCGTGTTCAATACGATATTCCATTTCTGTTTATCCTTTCTTAAGTTCTTATATATCAATTTGTTTAATAACATTTTTAAGGCTTTCTGCGCTCTTGTGTAATGACCAGATTTCCTGCTCATTAAGAGGAAGAATAATTTTACCCTGAACCTGTTTATTACCAACAATGTTAAGAAGGCTCAAACAAACATCATCAATGCCGTATTCACCGTGAAGCATTGTTGAAACTGTGAGTGTTGTATCAATAGGATTCAACAAGCATTTGCAAAGGTGGCAAACTGAAACCGAAACGGCATAGAATGTTGCACCCTTTCTCTGAATAACTCGTCCACCTGATTTACGAACATAATCTTCAACTTCGTCTCTATTGAATTCAGGATAATGTTCTGATTTCATGACAGCATTTCTATAATCTTCAATAGGAACATTAGAAATATTTGCAATTGACCATGGAACAAAAGCTGTATCACCGTGTTCACCTAAAATATATGCGTGAACATTCTTCTGGTTAACTGAATAGTATTCAGCAATTCTTGCACGCAAACGTGATGTATCGAGAATTGTACCTGAGCCGATAACTCTCTTTTCAGGAATTCCTGTAGTTTTGCAGAATACATATGTAAGGATATCAACCGGATTACTAACAATAACATAAGTTGCTTTCGGAGCATACTTTACGATTTCTGTGGCAATTGACTTCATAACGTTAACGTTATTCTGAGCCAAATCAAGTCTTGTCTGACCAGGTTTTCTTGGAAGACCTGATGTGATGATAACGATATCTGAATCAACAGCATCCTGATATGAGCCTGCATAAACAGTTGCAGGATTGCAGAAAGGAATACCCTGTCTGATATCAAGAGCTTCACCAAGAGCCTTTTCCTCATTGATATCAATGATTACTATTTCTGATGCAAGTCCCATTACAGTTGCAGTATATGCAATTGTTGAGCCAACACTACCTGAACCAATAATTGTGATTTTGTTCATATTAAAACCTCACTCTTTAAAAATATCTTTTTTGTTTTTATTACTGAAAAAAGTTTTTTCTTTCGCTTATTCTTTACGTTGTTTTATAACTACTCACTCTGCAACTCCATCATCGAGGTAATTGATTACTCAAATGAGCCAATGATAATGCTAAGTTTTCATTTTGAATGAGAACACCGTCAGGAACTTCTAGTTTACAAGGTGCAAAGTTCCATATAGCCGTTATTCCATTTTCAACCATCAGGTTACATACATCCTGTGCCGAATCTTCGACTACCGTAATAATTCCGATACGAATGTTATGTTCTTTACAAAAACTTTCAAATTGACCTATCGGTAAAACTCCAGTTTTAGAACCCAGATTGGTTACTTGTTCATTTTTGTCAAAAGCTGCTATGATTTTAACTCCGAAACGTTCAAAGCCTTCATATTGAAGTAGCGCTCCCCCTAGCTTTCCGGCACCTACCAAAACAGCATCAGTGAACTCATTGTAACCAAGACAATCTTCAAGTTTTTTTATAAGTTCCTCTGTTGCATAACCCAATCGTGGTTTTCCCTCACCGCTAACTGCTGCAAGGTCCTTTCTCACCTGAACCTCTCCGAGATTCAACTCTTTTGAAATAGCTGTTGCCGATATGTAAGGAACTTTACCTGGAGACATTTTTCTAAGAAAGTTAAGATACAACGGAAGTCTACCCAAGGTAGCTCTTGAAACAGGAACAATTCTCATCGACCCGCCTCCTTTATGCTTTAAAATTAATAAAACATGTGCGTTGCCATAAGTTAAAAATGAATCAGTGTTACATATATCGATAACATATGTATCGATTACACATTTTACAATAAACCATTATAACCTTATGTATTTTATCAATATCTGTCAACAAAATCAATAAGTTGACGATATTTTCTATAAAATCAGTATTTTATATCTAAAAACCCATAAAAAAAACTATAAATATGTAAAATATGTATAAAGTGTTTTTTTATTTTTTTGTTGAATACAATTGAAAAAAGGTGTATAATTTAGGTTGATATTTTTGAATCGAAATACATAGTATCTTCGGATGTGAATTAAGGAGAAATATATTATGAAAATTACAGTTTGTATCGGTAGTTCATGCCACATTAAAGGTTCTCGTCTTGTCGTTGAACAACTTCAAAAACTTATCACTGAAAACAAACTTGAAGATAAAGTTGAGATTAGTGGTACATTCTGTCTTGGCAGATGTCAACAGGGTGTTTGTGTTACTGCGGATGACGCCTTTTTCTCAGTAACTCCTGAAACAGTTAATGAATTCTTCAATGAAAATATAGTTGAAAAGGTAAAATAAATTATGATTATCCAGATTTGTGTCGGCAGTTCCTGCCATCTTAAAGGCTCTCCTGAAATTGTTGAGCTTCTTCAAAAATCTGTTGCTGAAAATCATCTCGAAGATGAGATTACACTTGCCGGAAGTTTTTGTATAGGCAAATGTAACCGTGTAGGCGTTACAATTCAGATTGATGATGATATTCATACAGGTGTAACTAAAGAAAACTTTAAAGAATTTTTTCAGGAAAACGTCCTGAGTAAGTTTTAATCGAAAGGGTGTAAACCACAAATGCCTAATTGTTTGACATTAAAAAAATCAAACTGTAAAAACTGCTATAAATGTATCCGTCATTGTCCCGTAAAAGCAATTCGTTTTTCCGGCAACCAGGCACACATTATCGGTAATGAATGTATTTTATGCGGTCAGTGCTTTGTTGTTTGTCCACAGGATGCAAAAGAAATTGTTAATGAAGTAGAAAAAGTAAAGGTACTCCTTCAAAGTGGTGACCCTATTGTTGTAAGTATTGCGCCTTCATTTATTGCCAACTATGATGGTGTTGGCATTGATGCTATGCGTGTAGCACTTAAAAAACTCGGATTTTATGATGCAGAAGAAACAGCAATCGGTGCAACAATTGTTAAGAATGAATATGAAAGAATGTTAGCGGAAGAAGAACGTGATATTGTTATCTCTTCCTGCTGTCACTCTGTTAATCTTCTTATTCAGAAATATTTCCCCGTAGCATTGGAATATCTTGCAGATGTTATGTCCCCAATGCAGGCTCACTGTCAGGATATTAAAAAGAGAATTCCAAATGCAAAAACTGTTTTCGTTGGTCCTTGCGTTGCTAAAAAAGATGAGGCTGAATACTATCACGGCATCGTGGATGCAGTTTTAACATTCGAGGAGCTTTCAGAATGGTTTAAGGAAGAGAAAATTGAGCTTGAAGCAATTCAGGATAATAATGATAACAGTCGTGCACGATTCTTCCCTACAACAGGTGGCGTACTCAAAACCATGAATGAAGTTAAAGGCTACACATATGTTGCCATTGATGGTGTTGAAAACTGTATTCAGGTTTTAAAGGACATTGAAAAAGGTAAAATACACAAGTGTTTTATAGAAATGTCTTCATGTGTTGGTAGTTGTGTTGGTGGTCCTGTTATTGAAAAATATCACCACACCTCAAACATCAAAGACTATATTGAAGTTGCAAGCTATGCCGGTGATAAAGACTTTGAAGTCACACAACCTAAGATGATTGAACTTAAAAAGGTGTTTGCATACATTGAGCAAAAGAATGCTCAGCCATCTGAAATTGAGATAAGTAATATTCTTCGTCAGATGGGCAAATTCAAACCATCGCAAGAGCTTAACTGTGGTTCTTGTGGTTATAACACTTGTCGTGAAAAAGCGATTGCAATTATTCAGGGTAAAGCAGAAATCTCAATGTGCTTGCCTTACCTTAAAGATAAAGCAGAAAGCTTTTCTGACACAATTGTTAACAATTCACCAAATGGACTTATTGTTCTTAACGAACAGCTTGAAGTACAGCAGATTAACAAGTCAGCAAGAAGAATTATGAACATTCGTTCTGAATCCGATATTCTTGGTGACCAGGTTATCCGTGTTCTTGACCCAAGCATATTCATGCAGGTACTTTCAACCGGCAGAGATGTTCGTGATGAAAGAGTTTATCTTGCAGAATATAATCGTTATGTTGAACAAACAGTTGTTCATGACAAGGATTCACATCTTTTAATCAGCATTATGCGTGATGTTACTGATGAAGAAAAAGAACGTGAAAAGAAAGAAGACATCAGTCGTCAAACGGTGGAAGTTGCCGATAAGGTTGTTGAAAAGCAGATGCGAATTGTTCAGGAAATCGCATCCCTCCTCGGTGAGACTGCTGCAGAAACAAAAATTGCTCTCGCAAAGCTTAAGGAGTCAATAATCAATGAATGATTTATGTGCTGATATCGGATATAAAAGTATAAATCATCACGGTGAAGAACTCTGCGGTGACCATATTGATATTGTTGAGCCAAGTGATGCTTCAACTGTTATTGTATTATCCGACGGGCTTGGCAGTGGTGTAAAGGCAAGTATTCTTTCTACACTTACATCAAAAATCATATCTACAATGCTCGCAGAAGGATTATCCCTTGAAGAATGTGTTGAAACAATTGCGGCAACCTTACCTGTTTGCTCGGTAAGAGGCGTTGCCTATTCAACATTTACAATTATCCATCTTAAAAATAACCAGACCGCTGAATTGATTCAGTACGATAATCCACACGCAATTATTATCCGTGACGAAAAGAATTGGAATTATCCAAAAACAGAAATGAATATCGGTGGTAAAAAAATATTCAAATCCGTTATTAAACTACAGGAAAATGATGTTTTCGTTGCAATGAGTGATGGATGTCCACATGCCGGAATAGGAATGCTCTACAATTTTGGATGGAAGAGAGAAGATATTATCGATTTCATCGAAACACTTGTCCCTGCAGGTTATACAGCAAAAACATTATCAACAATGCTCGTGGACGAATGCGATAATCTTTATGGACATAAGCCTGGTGACGATGCAACTGCTTGTGTTGTGAAAATAAGAAAAAGAGTTCCGATGAATATGCTTTTCGGACCTCCTGCAAATCGTGATGATGCTGACAGAATGATGTCACTTTTCTTCTCCAAAGAAGGAAAGCACATTATCTGTGGTGGAACAACATCTTCAATTGCTGCAAAATTCCTAAGAAAGCCACTCAGAGCATCTCTTAATTTTGAGCAAAGTGATATCCCCCCTATTGCAGAATTAGAGGGTGTGGACCTTGTAACGGAAGGTGTTATTACAGTTAACAGAGTTGTTGAGTATGCAAAGGACTATCTCGGTGAAAACAAACATTACGAGCATTGGAGCTTCAAAAAAGACGGCGCATCTCTTATTTGCCGTTTGTTGTTTGAAGAGGCAACCGACATTAACTTCTATGTTGGTAAGGCTATTAACCCTGCACACCAGAATCCTGACTTGCCTATAAATTTCAACATTAAAATGAATCTTGTTGAAGAACTCTCAAGGTGTCTCAAAAAGATGGGTAAAAAGATTAAGGTAAGTTATTTCTAAGGAGTATACATAAATGAGAAAATTCGATACTAAAGTTCAATATTTAAAGTATAAGGTTTTGCGTGAAGTTGCAAAGCATAGCTGGGCTGACACTCTTATTGAGAATCTTTGGGATATTCCAAAATCTATTTCTCCCGGTAAAGAGCCTACTATGAGATGTTGCGTATATAAAGAAAGAGCAATTCTTGCACAGCGTATTAAACTTGCAATGGGTGGAGATAAGCAAAATCCAAATGTTATTGAAGTCATTGATATTGCTTGTGATGAATGTCCTGCAGCCGGTTATGAGGTTACAGATTCATGTCGCGGTTGTCTTGCTCACAGATGTGAGGATGTATGTAAACGTGGTGCAATTTCTTTCGACCATAATCACGTGGCACACATTGACAAATCAAAATGTGTGGAATGTGGTGCTTGTGCAAAGGTTTGTCCATTTGCTGCTATTGTTAACCGCAAACGTCCTTGTCAGAATGCTTGTAAAGTTAAAGCAATTTCAATCGGTGACGATAATGCTGCAAAAATAGACAACAACAAGTGTATTCAGTGTGGTGCATGTGTATATCAATGTCCATTCGGTGCAATCAGTGATAAATCATATATTCTTGATGTTATCGATATGATTAAGAAGAGTCAGAATAACGAAGAATACAAGGTTTACGCTGTTGTTGCTCCTTCAATTTCCAGCCAGTTTAATTATGCTAAATTAGGACAAGTAATTACAGGACTTAAGAAACTGGGTTTCTATACTGTTGTTGAAGCTGCTCTCGGTGCAGATATGGTTGCAATGGAAGAAGCAAAGGAACTCAGCGAAAAAGGATTCCTTACAAGCTCTTGCTGTCCTGCTTTTGTTCAGTACATTAAATCCTCCTACCCTGCTGTTTTGCCTCATGTATCACACAACTTGTCACCTATGGCAAGACTTGCAAAGTACATCAAGGAAACAAGCAAAAATGCAAAGGTTGTTTTCATTGGACCTTGTACTGCAAAGAAATCCGAAGCACAGCTTGACAGTGTTAAGCCATATGTTGACAGTGTTTTGACTTTTGAAGAGCTTCAGGCACTCTTTGACAGTAAAGATATCGATATTATGACCCTTGAAGATGATGTGCTTGATAATGCTTCTTATTTCGGCAGAATTTTTGCTCGTTCAGGCGGTCTCTCAGATGCAGTTGTTGAAGCTTTGAAGGAACAGAATATCGACTTTACTGTTAAACCTGCAGTTTGTGATGGTATTGAAGCTTGCAAGGTTGCTTTGCTTAAAAAGAGCAAAAATGTTCTTGATGCAAATTTTATTGAAGGTATGGCTTGTGTCGGTGGTTGTATCGGTGGTGCAGGTTGTCTTACACACGGAGAAAAGAACAAGGCAGAAGTTGACAAATATGGTAAAGAAGCATTCGAAAAAACTATTAGCGATGCAGTTTCTATTTTGAAATAAACTACGTTAAAAGCACCTACCTCTACTCCTTGTGGTGTAAAGAACAGGTGCTTTTTAAATTTATAATTAACCCAGGTGACAAAAATGAAAACTAAAGATTACTTGAAACTAATTGACGAAGTAAATGAAAACGGAAAGTTCAAAGCTGACTGGTCATCACTTGCACACCATAAAGTTCCTGAATGGTATATGCACGACAAATTGGGTGTATTTATCCATTGGGGTATCTATTCTGTTCCTGCTTTTGGTAGTGAATGGTATTCAAGAAGTATGTACGACAAAAATGTTCGTGAATTTGAACATCACAGAAAAACCTATGGTGAACATAAGGATTTCGGCTACAAAGACTTCATTCCAATGTTCAAAGCAGAAAACTTTGACGCTGAAAAATGGGTTTCTCTTTTCAAAAAATCAGGTATAAAATATGTGATGCCTGTTGCTGAGCATCACGACGGTTTTGCTATGTACGACACAGAATTCAATCGTTGGAACGCAAAAGAAATGGGTCCTTGCAGAGATGTTGTTGGTGAATTAAAGTCAGAATGCGAAAAACAGGGACTGACACTTTGTGCATCTACTCACCGAGCAGAACACTATTTCTTTATGAATCTTGGCAGAACGTTTGACAGTGATGTCAATGACGATAATTACCGTGATTTTTACGGTCCTGCAGTTTTTTGTAAGGAATGGGACTCACATCACCTTGGTGAAACAACAGAAGATACACACACTATCGGTGCAAGCAAAGAGTGGCTCGAAGACTGGCTTGTCAGAACTTGTGAGTTAATTGATAAATATCAACCATCTGTACTATACTTTGATTGGTGGATACATAATCATTCATTCAAGCCATACCTTAAAAAGCTTGCTGCATACTATTACAATCGTGCAGAAGAATGGGGCAAGGAAGTTACAATCAACTATAAGCATGAGGCTTTCCCTCCTACTGTTGCAACCTTTGATGTTGAACGTGGTGCTTTGACCGGTATCTCCCCTCTTTATTGGCAGACTGATACTGCAATTGGCAAATGCTCATGGGGATACAGAAAGGATAATGAGTACAAGAGTGCAAGACAAGTTATCTGTGACCTTGTTGATATCGTTTCAAAAAATGGTAACTTGCTTATAAATATCGGTCCAAAACCAGATGGTACAATCACTGATGAAGAAACTGAAGTACTTCTCACTATGGGTGAGTGGCTTGGAATCAATGGCGAAGGCATTTACGGTACTACATTCTGGAAACAGTTTGGTGAAGGCAAAGTAAATGCTAAAGACGGATTTTTCCAGGATGGAGACGAAAAGAAGTTCACAAACAAGGATTTCAGATTTACATATAAAAATGGGTATCTCTATGTTTTCCAGATGCGCCCTTCAAAGACAGTAAGAATTAAAACTCTCAGAAAACATAATCCTCACGATTACCTTATTGAAAGTGTTGAGCTTCTCGGTAGTGATGAAAAAGTCAACTTCACAAGAGATGATAAGGCACTTACAATCAAGGTAAAAGAGGATTTCAAAAACGATTTACCAATTTGCTTTAAAATTGCTATTAGCTAAAAAACATAACAAAAAGGGACTGAAAACAGTCCCTTTTTTATTTGTTAAATTGTCTTGAGAATGCTTCTTGCTACGCTGATTCCGTTTGAGGAGGCCTGCATAAGTCCACGGGTTACTGAAGCACCATCACCAATTGCATGAAGGCCTTTAACGCTTGTTTCAAAGTTTGTATCAACAACAACTTTGTTTGAATAGAATTTAACTTCTACACCATAAAGCAAGGTTTCGTCACTTGCAATACCAGGAGTTACCTTATCGAGTGCTTCAAGCATTTCTGCGATATCCACCATAATTCTATGTGGAAATACCAAGGACAAATCACCAGGTACAGCATCTTTAAGTGTTGGAATAAGGTTGTTTCTGCAAAGTCTTTCTGCAGTTGTTCTTCTTCCACGTTTAAAATCGCCATAGGTCTGCACAAGAATTTTACCATCACAAAGCATATTACTTAACTGTGCAATGTGTTTACCATACTCAATAGGAGATTTAAACGGCTTTGTAAAATTCTTTGACACAAGGAGTGCGAAATTAGTATTATTTGTTTTATATTCTGCTGACTTGTAAGCATGACCATTTACAACTGCAAGTCCATTGTCATAATACTCTGTTGCAACCTCACCTGATGGATTTGAACAGAAAGTTCTTACCTTATCGTCAAATGTAGGAGAATAATAAACTAGTTTCGCCTCATAAAGATTCTCATTAAGGAATTTCATAACCTCGTCACGGACTTCTACTCTTACACCTACGTCAACAGTACCAACCTGAGTTTCAATATGATGGTCTTTACAGATATGGCTAAGCCACTCTGCACCTTCACGACCAACAGCAGCAACAATTTTATCAGAGTAATATGTTTCTCCGTTAGCCTTAACCCCTTTCACCTGGTTATCTTCAATGATAATATCTTCAACCATTGTATTGAAAAGAATATTACATCCTTTTTCTTCAAGGTGTTTCTGGAGTCTGCCGTAAATCTTATATCCTTCCTCTGTACCGAGATGACGGATAGGACACTCAATCAATTTAAGATTAGCATTGATGGCTTTACGACGAATTTCTTCAATCTCTTTCTGCTTATCTATGCCATAAACATTTTTATCTGCACCAAATTCAAGGTAAACGCTGTCAGCTTCTTTAAGAAGTTCCATTGTCTGTTCATAACCGAGAATATCAGGAAGAGTTCCACCAACATCGGGTGAAAGAGAAAGTTTACCATCCGAAAAAGCACCTGCGCCTGCAAAACCTGTTGTTATTGAACAAGGTTTGCAACCAACACATTTTTTTGTTGTTCTCTTAGGGCACATTCGCTTCTCAATAGAACGTCCTTTTTCAATCATAAGAATATTGATGTCAGGCATCTTAGCCAAAAGCTCATAAGCACAGAAAATGCCCGATGGTCCTGCACCAATTATAATAACATCAAAATTATTGTTCATTTTAATCATTCCTTTTATCTGTCTTCTCTAAAGTATGACAACCCAAGTGAAGCTGGGGGTTGATTTTCTTTTTTGTTCATCATGCTTGTAACAATCAAAACTAGGATTGTGATTATATATGGTAACATTTTTAAAACTTCACGTCCTGAGAATGAAATATTTCCAAAGACATAAGCCGCAATATATAATGCACCAAAAAGATAAGAACCAATTATTGAAATATTTGGTTTCCACAATGTGAAAATAACAAGTGCGATTGCAAGCCAACCAAATGCCTCGATAGTTGATGCATTTTCCCAGCTTCCCTTAACATAATCCATAATGTAGAACACACCACCAAAGCCGGCAATACCACTACCTACTATGATTGCAACATATTTGTACAATGCGATATTAACTCCCATTGCGTCAGCAGTTGCAGTATTTTCACCGATTGCACGAAGGTTAAGACCAATCTTAGTTCGGTTGAAGATAAAGGTAGTGATTAAAGCAATAAAGACGGCTAAATATACATAAAAGCCGTGACCGAATAATACTTTAACAATACCGTCTGAGCTTTCGGCAAATGGTAAGCATTTAGCAATAATCTTACCTGCTATGGAAAAATTAGTTTTATCAACATAGGAGTGCATCAAAAATTGGGTTATACCGTTACCAAAAATTGTAATTGCAAGACCTGTAATGTTCTGGTTACAACGGAATGTAATTGTCATTATCGCATAAATTGCACCTGTTGCAGATGCAAAAAGAAACGCACCGAAAAGAGATGACAAAATCAGCATTAGCCACGATGCATTCTCCACAATTTCCAAACTATTCATATACAAACTTACAAAAAGGCATCCACCAACAGTACCCGTACACATTATTCCAGGAATACCAAGGTTTAAGTGACCCGCTTTTTCTGTAATCGTTTCACCGATGCACCCGAAAAGAAGAACTGTGCCGATTGCAATAGCACTCATTAAGAATGTAACTGTCATTTCTTAATTTCCTCCTTTTCTTTTTTTCTAAATACAAGCTTGTAGTTAATAAAGAATGAACAAACAATTACAGCAAAATACACAATACCTACAACGATGTTTGATATTGAATCGTTTGTAAACATAAATGTCTTTCTGACCTCTACCATACCTTTAGAAATAAAGGTGATGAAAAAGCTTGTAAGGATAATAATCAACGGATTGAATGCTGCGAGCCAAGTTGCCATTATACCTGTAAAGCCCATATTGTTTGCTGAAGCTGTACTAATTGTGTGGTTAATTGAACCTGCAAGAACAAAACCTACAAGACCTGCAATTGCACCTGATAAAATCATTGTTCTAATAATAACCTTATCAACTTTAATTCCTACATATTTTGCTGTATTAATGCTTTCACCAACAACAGATATTTCATAGCCATGTTTTGATGAACGAAGATAAACATGCATTAAAATTGTAATTACTACAAACAAAATGATAGGTAATAAATATTTGTTTCCAATATCAGGAATATTACCATAAGAAATTGGAGCTAAAACACCGGAGCCTGATTTAACCCAAATTGTGATACATAAAGAAACAAGACTTTGTGCAATGTAGTTCATCATAAGCGTAAACAGGGATTCATTAGTGTTAAACTTTGCTTTGAATATAGCGGGAATAGCTGCCCATATTGCACCTGCTGTTACACTAGCTAAGAGCATAAGTGGAATTATAACAAAATCATCCACTTTACCGCCAAGATAAAACATGCAAGCAATTGCAGCAAGGCAACCAACAAGAATCTGGCCGTTACCACCTAAGTTCCAGAACTTCATTTTGAAAGCAGGAAGCAATGCCATTGATGTACCAAGAAGAAGGGATGTATCCTGAAGCAGAAGCCAGAATTTACGTTCACTGCCAAATGCACCTGTAAATAACGACTGAAAGAAATCAGCTAAGTTTCTATGAGAAAACATTACGGAAATTAATCCGCTTAAAAGTAATCCTCCAATAATGGCGATGGAATAAATAAGAATTATTTTTTGAATTTTAATATTATCTCGTTTAACAATTCTAACGAAAGGTTCCTTCAAGTTGTTTTTGTTCTTTTTCATTCCGCCACCCCACTTTCTTTAGACTTTACCATCAAAAGACCAATTTCGTCTTTAGTGGTTGTTCTGGCATCAACAATACCTGAAACCTTACCACCACTTAAAACTAATATTCTATCACTGAGTGCCATCAACACATCCAAATCTTCGCCAACAAAAATAACGGAAACACCTTTCTGCTTTTGCTCATTAAGAAGATTATATATAGTGTACGATGAATTAATATCAAGCCCACGAACAGGGTAAGCAGTCATTAAAATTGCAGGAGCCGCAGCAATTTCACGACCAACAAGTACCTTTTGAACATTGCCACCAGATAAATTTCTTACAGCAGTATGTGAATCTGGTGTATTTACCTTCAATTCGTCAATAATTCTGTCAGCAAGGTCTTGTGGGCGTTTTCTGTCAAGGAAAACGGACTTACCCTTACGATAACTACGAAGCATCATATTGTCAACAATATCCATATTGCCAACAAGTCCCATTCCAAGTCTGTCTTCAGGGACAAAGGAAAGACGAATACCAAGCTCACGAATTTCTCTCGGAGTTTTATCTTTTAAGTCTATTACCTCATCTTCCTTGAAAATGATTTTTTCACTATTTACAAGTTCCTTGATTTCCTTTTTAGATAACTTTGTGAAGTCGATATCATTTCCTTTTTCATCTACAAATGCGTTTTCATTGGCAAGTTCCATAACGCGTTTGTATGTTTTATGGAAAAATGAAACAGGCTTGTCTTTTTTAGGATGATAATAAATCAATGTACCACTTTCATAGTTGTTAAGTCCAGCAATTGCTTCAAGTAATTCCTTTTGACCACTTCCTGCGATACCTGCAATACCAAGAATTTCACCACCAAAAGCCTCAAAAGAAACATTATCAACTACATTGTAACCATCAGGATTTTTCACTGTTAAGCCCGAAACTGAAAGTCTTAATTTACTGTTTACAGGCTCTGTACGATTTATGTTAAGGTCAATCTTTTCACCAACCATCATTTCAGTAAGCTCTTTTTCAGAGGTTTCTGAAGTGTTTACCGTAGCAATGTGGTCTCCCTTACGCAAAACTGTTACTCTATCAGAGATTTCCATAACCTCATTTAACTTATGTGTAATGATAATGATTGATTTACCGTCATCTCTCATTGCACTTAAAACTTTGAACAAACTTCTAATTTCTTGTGGGGTTAAAACCGCTGTAGGCTCATCTAATATAAGAATATCAGCACCTCTGTATAAAACTTTTAAGATTTCAACAGTTTGCTTTTCAGAAACAGACATTTCATAGATTTTCTTATCAAGATTTATATTGAATCCGTATTTTTTTGCCATTTCTTTAATACGGTTATTTACTTCTTTAAGATTAAATTTTTCACCTTCAACACCCAACGCAACATTTTGTGCTGCACTAAAAATATCAATTAACTTGAAGTGTTGATGAATCATACCAATTTTATGGTCAAAAGCATCACGAGGAGAGCGAATAATAACTTCTTCGCCATTTATAAGAATTTTGCCAGAATCAGGATAGTAAATTCCTGCAACCATATTCATAAGAGTTGTTTTACCACAACCATTTTCACCGAGAATAGAAAGAATCTCACCTTTATATACATCTAAGCTAACATTATTGTTTGCAATAACCTTAGTTCCGAACTTTTTAGTAATGTTTTTTAATTGTAAAATAACAGTTTTGTTCATAACAAACTCCTTAATTTAAAGGATTTTTATTTTGCTAATCATTCAAGAAAGGCGAAGTTGTTGTGCTTCGCCTTTCCCGATAATAAAATAAGAATAACTTTAAAAATAAAATGATTATTCAGTAATAGCTGTAATACCGTCAATAATAATGTTGAAGTAAGGGGCTGAACGTTTTGCACTTTCGTTTACAAAAGTAATATCGCCAGACTTTTCAACAACTTCTGTTTCAGGCACAAAATCTCCTGCATCATCAACGTCAGCAACAAATGAAGTTAATGGTTTACCTTCAACTGTGAATGTTGAGCAGTCAAATACCTTAATTGTTCCTTCTTTAAGGCCAGCCTTAACAGCATCAAGCTTTTCCTGTGTACCTTTTGCTGCGGCAGTGCCAAGAGCTGTGATTTCTACAGAACCTGTTCCAATTGAACCTGTCCAGTCAGTGTCGATTGCCTTGTCATTCTGAACACAATCAATAATGTACTCAAAATATGGAGTCCAGTTGATTCTTGAAGCAATAATAAATGTGTTTGGACATTTTTCAACAGTTGAACCGTTATAAGAAACGTTAGGAATATTTCTTTCTTCACAAGCTGTAGGAGCACCCCATGAGTCAGCGTGCTGTGAGATTAATTTACAACCATTGTCAATAAGAGCAAGAGCTGTTGTCTTTTCAGCTGCTTCATCATACCAAGAATTTGTATAACGAACTTCCATTGTAGCATTTTCTACTACTGATTTTGCTCCAAGATAGAATGATGTGTAGCCTGAAATAACTTCAGCGTATGGGAAAGCACCAACATAGCCGATTTTTGCGTTTTCGTCAGAAACTTTACCTTCAGCATCACCATAGAGTTCAACAAGTTTCATACCAGCTGCAACACCTGCAAGGTATCTGCCTTCATAAATTGAAGCAAATGCATTGTGGTAGTTAGCAAGTTTTTCTGTGTGAGCTTTTGTACCTGTTGCGTGGCAGAATTCTACTTCAGGGAATTCTTTAGCTGCCTGAATCATATAAGGTTCGTGACCGAATGAGTCAGCGAAGATAAGGTCGTATGATTCAGCTAAGTCAGCTGCCTGGTCATAACAAGCTGTTCCTTCAGGAATGTCAGTAACAATTGTGTAATCATCAGCTGTAAGGCCTTTGTTAGCACAAGCTTGTTTGAAAGCATCGATGAAGTTCTTGTCATATGTTGATGAATCGCCGTGCAAGCAGATAAGAGCAGCTTTTACTGTCTTTACATCAGGTTCATCTGGTTTGTTATCGCCACAAGCTGCGAAACATGTAACGATAAGAGCAATAGCCATTACTACTGCGAGAACTTTTTTGAAATTTTTCATAACAAATTTCTCTCCTTTTCTTTTCTGTAATATTTAACAGCTTTCTGCTGTAATTACCTATTTGCGGAATACAATATTTCCAGTTGAATCATCCATTTCCTCAATAATTGCCATAGATTCAACTTTTATACCCTGTGTACGGAGTTTATCTCCCCCACCCTGGTAACCTTTTTCTATAGCAATAGCACAACCTGCAAGTTTTGCACCGGACTGATTAACAATATCAATAAGACCGATAAGAGCATTACCCTTAGCAAGGAAATCATCAACAATTAAAACTGTATCGGTTTCATTCAAGAAATCTTTTGAAACAATGATGTCATATGTACATTGGTGAGTGAAAGATTCAACCTTACTTGTAAAAACATCGCCTTTGATATTCAAAGTCTTAGTTTTCTTGGCAAAAAGAAGAGGACAGTTAAAATGCTTAGCAACCATACAACCGACACCGATACCCGATGCTTCAATTGTAAGCACCTTGGTAACATTTTCATTTTCAAACAGTTGTTTGACTTCTGAACCCATTTTATCTAAGAGTTCAACGTCAATCTGATGGTTTAAAAAGCTATCAACTTTCAGTACGTTTCCTGAAAAGACTTTACCATCTTTTATAATTCTTTCCTCTAACAACTGCATAATATCATCCTCTTTGTTTATTCATACAAATATTATAAAATAAATGAACTCAAAATACAACATTTTTTGACTTTGTAATTCGTGGAATTTTCTTGTACTTATTTGTTGAAAATACATAAATTTTTGAAGTTTCAACAGGTCAAAACTCTTTCTTTGGGTCTCATATAGCACGACAGGCAATACACGTTTAATTTATTGTTTACAAATTTTTTCATTTTTGTTATTATATATACAACAATACGATTTAATAAGGAGAAGTATTATGTCTTCAAAAATCATATATGAACAACCTTTTGACAATAAAGAATTTGGTTCAGAACGCAACCGTATACCTGCACTTTACACACTTAACGATGGTAGCGTTATGGCTGGGGCTGATATACGTTATTCCCATGGTTCAGACTCCCCTAATAACATTGATATAGCTGTTGCAGTTTCAAAGGATGGTTATACTGACTGGGAATATTCCATGGTTAATCATTTTGATGACTACGCAGATACTGTTACATCAAAGGATAGTGCATCATTTATCGACTCGGTTATTGTGCAATCAAAAACAGGGAGAATCTTTCTTTTGGCAGATGTTCAGCCATCAGAATGTGGTTATCTTCAATGTAAAACCGGTACTGGATATATTGAAATCAATGGTAAAAAGCACTTACTTTTAACAACTGGAAAGAACAGTGATAAACTCGATACTTTTGGTTATTATGTTGATAATTATAATGGAAATTTTGCTCCTATTCTCACAAGAGCAGACTCAAAAGTTACAGAATATACCATTGACAGAGAATTCCGACTTTACAAAAATGGGGAAGCTATTTACACCGCACAAAAAGGTGCAGATGGTGTAAATATCCAACAAAATATTTTTTACAGTTCAGCAGAACTTAAATGCTACAGAACTACATACTTATGGTTAAGATATAGTGACGATAATGGCAAAACTTGGAGCCATCCTTCTATTCTTTCCGAACAAGTAAAAAAGGAAAAAGAATCCTTCTTGGGTGTTGGACCTGGAAGAGGTATGGTAATTGAGCACAATGGTAAAGAACGAATTCTTTTCTGTGTTTACGATAACAACGGATTGTTCAAAGACCCGATTTTTGAGAATGCAAGTGTTATTTACTCCGACGATAATGGTATAACATGGCAAAGAAGTGAGAAAATCAAGATTAAAGCAGGACTTCAAAAAACAAGTGAAGCACAGTTAGTAAAAATAGAAGGGAAAAGATATAAAGCATTACGCATTTACGCAAGAAACCTGAGCAACTATATTGCATATGCTGACAGCACTGACGGTGGACATACATGGACTACATTCCGTGCAGATAAAGCTCTTGAAGGTACAAAAAACTGTATGGTTTCACTTATGGAAACTACAAGAAAAATCAATAAAAAACAGGTAATTCTTTGTTCTGCAGGTGGTAATCTTCAAGCAAGAGCTGATGGTGTGCTGAGAGTTGGCCTCACACAAGATAATGGTGAGGTAGAATGGGTTAGCAAATACCACTTGACCCAAGGCTTTTATGGCTATTCCTGTCTTACAGAATTATCAGACGGTAATTTTGCTGTTTTCTATGAAGATGAAGCAGCACATCTTAAATACACAATTTTTAGTGTTTCTAACGATGGTATCATCAATGAAATCAATGATGAAAACCTTGACTTCAAACCCGACTTATCTGCAAAGACAAAACGTTCAACTTCATTCAAAAGATTTGCTGCAAAAATTAAGTTTGCATTAGGGTTAATGTAAAACATATTTTGGTGATTAAATGGTTTCAGTTTATTTCTTCAAATTATCTGATAAAACTGAATATAACACTGATGTACTTCCATCAGATGCAAAAAAGCACTGTAAAAAAAGGGAAAGCATTGCTGCTGCAAGTGCTTTATTGTCCATGGGTGTAGAAAATCTGCATTACGATGAGAAGAAAAAGCCTTTGGCCGACAATTGCTTTGTAAGTATTTCCCATAGCAAGAATATGATTGCTGTTTGCAAATCGGACAAGCCTGTGGGAATCGACATTGAGTTTATGGCAACTGATAGAGATTATAAAAAAATCGCCAGCAGATTCTACAAAGGTAAGGAATTGGAGTATTTTAATTTCCAGTGTACTGCTGAATCTTTTTATGAAATCTGGACTAAAAAGGAAGCATACAGCAAAATCAGTGGACAAGGTGCTATAGAAATTTTTGAAGGATTTGATGTTTTTAGCCTTGAAGGCTATGAATTTCAGACGGAGATTATTGAAAACTTTGCCATTTCCGTCTGCGAAAAGAATTTATAATTATTTACATTTCTTGCACTTGAAAAAATGTCTGTTCATGTTAGAATACAAAAAAACAAATGAGGTGAAAATATGCATAATTCCATTTTTATCAATGGCGTATCTAGAAATTCCTATAGCTTATTTAATGACCTTGGGATTTATGTTACACTCCTTTCTTATTAAAAATTAAAAAAACAAAATTTAACCTTGACAAAATAAGATGTACTGTGTATAATGTTTGAGGATTTGAAACAAAGAGTGTGAATCCGACAAGTAAATATAGGGGTATAGCTCAGTTGGTAGAGCAGTGGTCTCCAAAACCACGTGCCGTGGGTTCGAATCCTACTGCCCCTGCCAAGAATCACCTACTATTTTTTAGTGGGTGATTTTTTATGAAAAGAAAGAGAGTTTTGAAATGAAGAAATCTAATGCTTTTGCGCTTATACCTATTGGTGTATTCGTTATTTTTTACCTCACATTGGGTATCGTTTTTGAATATGTTATGAAGATACCTATGGGCTTTTACAATGTTCCTGTTGTAGTTGCTTTTCTTGTTGCATTGTTTGTTGCAGTACTACAGACAAAAGGTGTTTCTCTTGATAAAAAGTTTGAGATTATGGGAAAAGGTGTTGGTGATAAAAACATCATCACAATGCTCATCATTTTCATGCTTGCAGGTATCTTTGTAGGTGTTGTTGGCAGAGATTCCGCTGAAAGCGTTGCATATTTCATGCTTTCAATCACTCCCCCACGTTTTGCGGTTGTTGTGCTTTTCATTATCAGTTGTTTTGTTTCAACAGCAATGGGTACATCTGTTGGTACTATTACACTCATAACACCAATTGCCGTAGCCATCTCAGATGGTTCAGGATTTTCTCTGCCACTTTGTGTTGGTACAGTTGTTGGCGGTGCGATGTTTGGTGATAACCTTTCATTTATTTCTGACACAACTATTGCTGCATGTAATGGTCAGGGCTGTAAAATGAAGGATAAATTCCGTACTAATGTTTCAGTTGTTATTCCTGCTGCTATTATTACACTGTCAATCATCCTCGCATTATCGCTTAATACCGATATCCCAGAAGCAATCACAAAAGAGTACGATATGATTCAAATTATTCCTTACATTCTTGTTCTTTTAAGTGGAATTATCGGAATTAATGTGTTTGTCACACTCATGATTGGTATTCTTTCAGGTAGTATTATTATGCTTATAACAGGGGCAGTAACATTCCCTAATTTGCTTTCAGGAATGGGTGCAGGTGCCGCTGGAATGTTTGAAACATCAATGGTTGCTATCCTTGTTGCAGCTCTTTGCAGTTTGATAAAACATAATGGTGGTTTTGACGCATTACTCAATGGAATCAGAAAAATATTCAAAGGAAAAAAGAGTGGTCAACTTGGTATTGGTCTCTTGGTTGGTCTTATGGATATTGCTACAGCAAACAACACTGTTGCTATTGTTATGGCAAATCCTATTGCAAGTGAAATGGCTAAAGATTTTGATATCTCGCCAAGAAAAACTGCATCAATTCTTGATACTTTCTCCTGTATTTTTCAAGGTATTCTCCCTTATGGTGCACAGATTCTTGTAGCGCTTTCAGTAGTTAACACTCTTGGGTATGAATTGACTGCTTTTGATATTATTTCACGTCTTTTCTATCCTATGATGTTACTCGCAAGTTCACTCGTGTTTATCTTCTTAATCCCTGAAAAGAAAAAAGATAATTCATAATAAAATGAAAAAAGTGAGGTTCAATACCTCACTTTTTTAACTTTCATCAACAAATTTCATATTCTCTATAAACAGCTCTGAAAACATTGGATTCGTTGACAAATCTATATATTCTGCCTTGTCTGTATAAGTGTTTACTGCGTTGTTTTCACAAGCAAATTTCACTGTACCCAACAAGCTACTGTTATTTATTGCAACACATTTTTCTTTTAATTCATTAGGTAACAAGCCTACTTTTACTGCATTATCAATATTGATTTTTGCAGAAAATCCACCCGAAATATACACTTTTTCTATTTGATCAAAGTCGATTTTTTCAATGTTAATCAATGCGATAATTCCCGAATAAACTGCAGATTTTGCAAGTTGGAATTGGCGAACATCTGCCTGAGAGAGGGATATATTTCCGTAGATTTTGTAATCTTCTTCCATAAATCCTGTTTTGTCAATTTCATTATCCATAAGCTCTGCTACAATATCCACAAGCCCTGTTCCACAAATACCTTGTGGACTTTTTTTATTTATAGTGTCAATTACCATATTGTCATTTTTTCTGCTGAATTTATAGATAGCACCCTCTGTTGCACTCATTCCACAAGAAATATTTGCACCTTCAAAGCACGGACCTGCTGCAGCAGAGGTACAGATAACAGATTCCTTTGAATAAAGCACAATTTCTGCATTAGTACCCAAGTCTACTAAAAGGTTATATCTTCCTTCTTCAGGAAGACCTATATAATTCATTCCTGCCACCAAATCTGCACCCACAAAAGAATGAATTGATGGTAATGAAATTGCATTTTTTATATTGTCAAGCCCAAGTTTTTCACCATTTTCAGTCTTTCCCTCAAGAAACTGTGATTCATATGGCACAACACCCATTGATGAGCAATCAACTCCGAAAAACGTGTGCAGCATTGTCACATTACCTGACACATAAATATCAAGGTCTTCTTGCATTTCCAAATCAGCAATCATTCTGTTGATTTCTGTTATCAAAACCAAGTTCAATTTACTGATGCCATTTTTTCGGCAGTAATAAATTCTTGATATTACATCTGCGCCAAAGATTCGCTGAGGATTTGTTGCGGTTTTGACTTTTACAATATTCCCCGTATCTCTTGAAACAAGAGCTAATGCCAAAGTTGTTGTACCAATATCAAGGCAAAGACACATATTATCCGTAATTTCACCCTTGACCTCTGCACCTGTTTCGGACACAATTTCACTTTGCATAAAAAAAGAAACGGACACATCACTACTCACCCTATACTGGCAGGACAATTCTTCCCTGCCGTCAACCAAAACTTTACATTTTCGGCAAGTACCTTTGCCACCACAAGGGTGAGAAACTGATTTTCCATTTCTTATCAAAACATCCGAAAGCAATTCGCCTTTTTCTGCGAATAATGCTTCGTCGTTTATTTTAATACTATACATAAAGATTTTATCCTTTATTTTGTTTTTTAGGTGAGATTTCATTCCACAAAGTGAATCCCAAAATCAACAGACCACCAACAATCTGCATAACAGTCATCTTTTCGTTAAGGACAACAACGGAAATCAATACAGCAACAAGTGGGTCAATATAGCTGAGAATAGCTGCTTTTTGCCCTGGCAATTCCTTTAGAGATGAGAAATAAAGACAATATGTAATACCTGTATGCACCAAACCAATTACGAGTAGGAATACCCAACCCTTGCCACTCAGGGATTGTAAGTTAACTCCGTCTGTTAATAATACATAAGGTACCAGAACAATTATTGCTGCAATGAATTGCAAAAACGTCCTGTGAATACCCTCAACATTTTTAATAAACTTATTCACAAGGATAACTGTTGCATAAAGAGAAGCCGCACCAAGTCCGAATGCTATGCCCTTTAAATGACTGCTACCCTGACTCAAATCACCGATACCTGTAATTAAAACAATACCAATAGTTGACATCAAAAAGCATACCCATTGTTTAGCATTCATTTTTTCCTTAAAAATTATAGGACAAGCAATCGTTACAATAACAGGTGCAAAATAGTAACTGAGTGTTGCAACAGAAACAGTCGTATATTTATATGCTTCAAAAAGAAGAATCCAATTAAAACCCATTGATACACCTGACAAAACCAGCAATGGTATTTCTTTTTTAATTTTTGAGAATGGTATTTTCTGTTTTTTCACAAGAAGAAATCCACCAATAAGCAATGCTGCAAGAACAGCACGATACAGAGCAATTTCACCTGATGGCAAAGGAATATTTCGCACAAAAAGTCCGATTGTACCAAATATTCCCATTGACAGTATTAACATTGTTCTTGAACTCATTGTTTTTTTCATAAAATGTATCTCCAGAAATATAATAAAAATATTTTATTTCAAAGTTCAAATATCGTCAACTGTTTTATTGTAAAGATTTGAAAAATATGATATTATTTTGTAGATACATAGCAAAGGTGGTGGGAGAATGTTTGATGAATTGCTGAAAACCAAATCAAGCTGGGAATTCTTGAAGACCACACCCCTGCCTATAGCAATTTATGGCACAGGAAATGGTGCTGACAAAGTTTTTGACGAGTTCGACAGACTTGGTATCACTGTTGCCGCTGTTGTTGCAAGTGATGGTTTCGTAAGAAAACGGAGTTTTCACGGTTTTGAAGTCAAATCCATTTCTCAACTTGAAAATGAAATCGGTGATTTTGTTATTGCACTCTGCTTTGCAAGTCCTCTGCCGGAAGTAATTAAAAATATTAAAATTCTCTCTGTAAAACACAGAGTTATTATGCCATCAGTACCAGTTTTTGGTGATAATATTTTCAACAAAAATTTTCTTGAAGAACACCTTGAAGAAATCGAAAAAGCATATAATTCCCTTTGTGATAAGGAATCAAAAAAAGTTTTTGAGAGTATTATCCGTTTTCAGATTACAGGTGATTTAAATCTTTGTTTTGAATGTGAAAGCACTAAAGATGAGGTTTTTAGAATTCTCAATTTAGATGAAAATGAAAGTTTTCTTGACCTTGGTGCTTATCGTGGTGATACTGTTCAGGAATTTTTGCAACATGTAGAAAACTATGAAAAAATAATCGCAGTTGAGCCTGATAAAAGAACTTTTAAGAAGTTACAAACCAACTGCGAAGACCTTAAAAATTGTATTTGTCTCAACAATGCTATTTGGAGTGATAACTGCACCTTAAATTTTGATGACAACAAAGGCAGAGGTGGCTCAGCAAAAGATAATGGCATTGAAATTGAATCAATCTCCGTTGATTTTCTCACAGAAAAATATGGCAGATTTACTTATCTTAATGTGGATGTCGAGGGTGCAGAAAGAGAAATGTTGCAAGGAGCAACAAAAGCCCTACAACAAGACAAGCCAAAAATTTGTATGGCTGCTTACCACCGAAGCGAGGATATTTTCCACTTGATAAATCGAATTAAAGGAATAAATCCTGACTATAAAATCTTTCTTCGGCATCATCCACACATCTCTTTCTGGGACACAAATATTTATTGTATTTAGGTGAAATTATGGCAATTAAACTTATCGTTACCGACCTTGACGGTACATTTCTTAACACAAATCACGTTACAATTCCACAGGAAAACATTGACGCCTTTAAAAAAGCCCACGAAATGGGAATAAAGGTTGCAATCGCAAGTGGAAGAACAAAAATTCTCACTGACTACATAGTAGAACAATTACCATTCCTGGATTATCTCATAACTTCAAACGGTGCCATTACATACGACATGAAAACAGGTAAAGCAGTTTGCTCAACTCTTATAGATAATAAGCAATCCACTGAAATTTTTAATATCCTTAAGGATTATAATCTTATTTATGAGATTTATTTCAAAGGTGACTGCTATATGAGTAATGAGAGTTACTCAATGTTTGATGCAGAGCATGTTTCACCACATATTCACGCATTACTCAAGGATTTTATTAAACCTGTTGCTGATTTAGAAACCCTCATAAATGGACAAGGTATTGAAAAGCTTAACATCCTTAGTCTTTCAGGTGAAGAAAGACTAGATTTAGAAGAAAAAATCAACAGGACCTGTAATGTTGCATTTGCTTCCTCGTTTCCCATCGTAAAAGGAGCAAACGGAAATCTTGAAATGACTGATATTAATGCAACAAAAGGGTTTGCCGTTAAAGGTCTTGCTGATGCTTTGAATATCGGCAAAGAAAGCATTATGTGCTTTGGTGATGGTGAAAATGATTGTTCAATGCTTTCCTTTGCAAATTATTCCTTTGCTATGGCAAATGGTAATGATATTGCAAAAAGCACAGCAAAGTTTGTAACCGACACCAATGACAATTATGGCGTTGCAAAAGCAATAGGAAAATATGTATTTGGAGAATAAAATGGATTTTAAAAATTTTAAAGGTGCTATTTTTGACCTTGACGGTACATTGCTTGATTCTATGCATATATGGCACGATGTGGACGAAGAATTTTTCAGAAGAAGGAACTTAAAAGTTACCCCCGAGTATATTGAAGTAATAAAAAATATGCACTTGAAGGCCGCAGCGGTTTACACAAAGAATAAATATGGCATTAAAGAAAGTATTGACAAAATTGTTGACGAATGGCTTGACCTTTGTACACAAGGATACTTAAACGATGTTGATTTAAAAGAAGGTGTTTTTGAATATCTTAAAAGGCTTTCCGACAATGGAATTAAAATGGCTTTTGCAACTGCAAGTGAAAAGCAGGTTTGTGAAGGGACATTGAAAAAGCAAGGCATCTTTGACTTTTTCTCAACTTATGCCTATGTTAGTGAAATAAATATTGGCAAAACTGAACCTGACATTTATCTCCTTGCTGCTGAAAGAATGGGTCTCAAAGCTGAAGAATGTATTGTTTTTGAAGACATTATTGAAGGGGTTCGTGGTGCAAAAAAAGGTAATTTTACTGTTTGTGGTGTTTATGATAAAAGTTCAGCAAAAGATGAGAACGAGATAAGAGAAGTTTCCGATTATTACATAAAATCATTTAAAGAACTACTCTAATATATACAATTTCACACTTTACAAATCTCTAAAAATGGACTATTATATATATAACATTATTTTACAAATTTTTTATGAAAGAAGAATGATATATGGCAAAGACAGTTTTAGTTGAAACAAGTGCAAGACATGCCCACATTTCACAAGAACACCTTGAAATCCTTTTCGGTGAAGGCTATGAACTCACAAAGAAAAAAGACCTTTCTCAGCCCGGTCAGTATGCTTGTGAAGAAAGAATTGCAGTTATCGGACCTAAAGGTCAGTTCCCTGGTGTTTCAATCCTTGGTCCTGTAAGACCTGCTACTCAGGTTGAAATCTCTGCTTCTGATGCTCGTTCAATCGGTGTTGCAGCAGTAGTAAGAGAATCAGGCGATATCGCAGGTACTCCTGGTTGTAAAATCGTTGGACCTAAAGGTGAAATCGAAATCGAAAATGGTGTTATCGTTGCAAAGCGTCATATTCACATGACTCCAGACGATGCTGAAAAATATGGTCTTGTTGACAAACAGGTTGTTGAAGTTAAAGTTGCTTCTGACGACAGAACACTTACATTTGGTGATGTTGTAGTCAGAGTTCATCCTAACTTTGCTCTTGCAATGCATATTGATACTGACGAGTCAAATGCTGCACTCTGCAAACCAGGCACAATGGGTGAAATCCTTTAATTAATTATATAATTAAATTTGTTGGTGGTTAAGTCTTTAACCACCAACTTTTTTTGCCTAATTTTCCACTTTTTTAGGAAGATAGAATATAATTGGTTTCTTTTTTTCTTGTTTGAAAACTTTGAATAAACCAAGTGAATTCTTAAAACACCACTTTCCGATTGTTATATATGGCACGACATAAAACAACGGAATAATCAAAAAGCAGGACAATACCCATCCTGAAAAAGATAAGCAATATAATGCATATTGCACACTATGCCCTTCCATAATTTCTATACTTTTTTCAATGATTTTAAATGGACTTTTTTCTTCTTCAGTCAACACAACTGAGGAACACATGGAATATCTTTTAAGCGTGATATACAAAAAGCTTATTCCAATTACAAAAAGTAAAATTGCAGAAACAAGCAATGTCAGATTAATATTAAAACCATTGTTCTCAAACCTATAGCTATAAATCAAAAGTGTTGAAATTGCAGCACAAGGGGAAAGATAAACTGCACTCCAGCTTATTGACAATAAGAACCTGATTATTGACGTAAGGAAAAATGTGAAGCATTGATGAAATGAAACACATCTGACAATTTTTACGAAGCTTAATTTCTTATTTAATGTTTTTACCAAGAAATAACTGTCAGTGATAAGTCTTGCTGTTCTCCATAGAAAAACAGATAATATTGAACTGATTGTTATCAGTGACAAACGAATATATTTTGCATAAGGTGAAATATACATATTAATCTCTGTACTGTTTAATAATATCAATAAACAATAATTTAAAACGGCAAGGGCTGTAAATGACATAACGGGAAATATTGAAATCACAAAGCATTTTGCACAGTTTCTCATCATTATTTTTTTAGCGTTAAGTTTCAGAAATGTTCTTTCCATTCTGTTGCCTCCTTTTTAATTATTGTTGACACAAAAGAATAAATAAATACTTAAGGAGAAAGATTTATGTGTGGAATAGTTGGTTTTGTAGGCGAAAACGAAGCGGCTCCAATTCTTATTGAGGGATTGCGTCGTCTTGAATACCGTGGTTATGATTCAGCAGGAATTGCTGTTAAGGGTGAAAATGTTACGGTTGTAAAGGAAAAAGGAAGAATCGATAATCTGGAGGTTAGTGTTAATGAGGTAAAGCCTCAGGGAACTATCGGTATCGGTCACACCCGTTGGGCAACACATGGTGCACCCGACAAGACTAATGCTCACCCTCACAAGTCAATGAACGATATTGTAACACTTGTGCATAACGGAATAATTGAAAACTATATTGAACTTAAAAACGACCTGATAAAAAAAGGCTATGAGTTCAAATCCCAAACTGATACCGAAGTAATTGCACAGCTTTACGATAGTCTTTTTGATGGTGATGCTATCAATACACTCATCAAAACAGCAGAAGTATTAGAGGGTTCTTATGCTGTAGCAATGATTGTCAAAGGCTTTGACGATAAGGTTTTTGCAATGAAGAAAGATAGTCCTATGATTGTAGGTTGTGGTGACGGACAAAACTACCTTGCGTCCGACATTCCTGCAATTCTCCCATATACAAAGGATTGCTATATAGTTAATGACGGTGAGTTTATCGAAATTTCAAAAAATGAGATTCATGTTTTTGATAAATGTGCAAAAGAAAAAGAAGTAGAAATCAAAACAATCAATTTAAATATTGATGCAGCCGAAAAAGGCGGATATGATTACTTTATGGCAAAGGAAATCTACGAACAACCAAAAGCAGTAAAAGATACTGTTTCCCCCCTTATAAAAAATGGTAAAGTACAACTTCCATTTGAATTCCCCGACAATTTTATGAAGAATCTCAACAGAATCTATATTGTTGCTTGTGGCAGTGCCTATCATGTTGGTGTTACTGCAAAATATATTATTGAGGATATGGTAAGAGTTCCTGTAACAGTGGATATTGCAAGTGAATTCAGGTACAGAAATCCAATCATCAGCAAAGGAGACCTTTGCATTTTTGTAAGCCAGTCAGGCGAAACTGCCGACACTCTTGCATCACTTCGTGAAGCAAAGGCAAGAGGTGCTTTCACAATGTCCATTGTTAATGTGCTTTTCAGTACGATTGCGAGGGAAAGTGATGGGGTTATCTACACAAATGCAGGTGCAGAAATAGCAGTTGCTACAACAAAGGCATTCTCTGCACAGTTAAGTGTAGCCTATATTCTTTCTGCATATATGGCACATGAAAAGGGTCTTTTGAGTGATATGGAATTAAAAGCTTTTACTGATGAACTTCTCGGTCTTCCTGAAAAAATTAAGACTGCTCTTGACTGTGGTTTATTTGTTGAAAAGCTTTCGAAACATATTGCCAATAAAGAGCATATGTTCTTTATTGGCCGTGGTATTGACTATCCCCTCTGTCTTGAAGGTTCACTTAAATTAAAGGAAATATCCTATATCCACTGTGAGGGTTATGGTGCAGGTGAATTAAAGCACGGTACGATTTCGCTTATTGAACCTGGGACTATTGTTGCTGCAGTTGCTACTGACGATGCTCTCTATGGCAAGATGATTTCTAATATTAAAGAAGTTCATGCTCGTGGTGCTTATGTAATTGCAGTTGTAAAAGAAGGTACAAAAGGTATTGAAGATATAGCTGATGAGGTAATTTATATTCCTGAAGCTTCAAGATATCTTATGCCATCACTTACTGTGATTCCATTACAATTACTTGCCTATCACACAACAATAAAGCGTGGTCTTGATGTTGATAAACCACGAAATCTTGCTAAATCAGTTACTGTTGAATAAAGCTTTTAAAACTCCTGCTTAAAAAATCAGGGCAGTTTTATTTTATAATAGGCATAAAAAACAGGGCGAGGGGAAAACTCCTCGCCCTTGGATATTAAGTTGTAACTAATCTAACACAGAAGAACACTGCATGATTCCAAAAATCACACACAACAAATGAAAGTTTCACTATCAAGATATTGCGTTTTTAGAAATATAATTTCAATATATGGTGGACCTTCACGCTAACCGTCCCCAGTGCACTCTGCACTCCATGTGCACTCCATCAAGACTGAAACAATATCCCACAATCTATCATATAATCCTTTTTTTCATCAGATAGTATTTTAGGATACTTAGACAATTCATTACTGAATTCTTGCTGACTTACAGAAAATTGTTTTCCATCACAAATCACATAATAGTTTCCAGAATCACACCCAAAAGTCTTATGGACCATTATTGTATTATCCTCTTCTAAGGATTGTATCTCATATTCAAAAGAATCAGCTCCTGAGTCATTAAAAACAAAAATGTTGCCTGATTCTAAAATCATTGCTCTATGGTTATACCAATACGCATCTAACAACTGAGGTTTATCAAAATTAATTGTAAAAACTGCAAGAATAAAATAATCCTCTCGTAACAATATTAATTCAGTAACACCATCATTATTAATATCGTATAACGCATAGCCAAAGCTCTCCAATGAGGTATTCTGTAACCCTTTTCTTGAATCTATTACCATACAATTCCATTCGTACTGTAATTTTAAATTAGGTGATTTAAAAAAGCCATTATTAACTTTATATTCAAAATCGTCTGAAAATAAATCTTCAACAAATTCATAATAATCAAGCAATACAGATTTATACGCATCTGGAACGCTTAAATAATTATGAGGAAGAGGAGTGACGGTATCTTCTTGAATTTTTTGATTATCGGGATTTTCTGCCTTACAACATCCTACAAATATTATTGCTATTAATATAACAATCATAATTACCTTATTAAGTATATGTCTCATAAAACACCTCACCCTTGGATATTAAGTTGTAACTAATCTAACACAGAAGAACCGTCCCCTTGTGTTCCCCTTGTGTTCCCGATACGAATTCCAAAAAAACTTGATTTTTTTGTTATTTGTTCATTAATTACGGATGCCAAATTCTTTAGTACCGAAGAAAATAACCAATATCTTTTATGAATATAGTCGGTTTGAAATATTTCTTTTTCTAAAAGTTCATACTGGTTAGAACTAATTTTTCGAGAAACAAACCATCCCCATTCGCCTTTTTGAACAACATTGTGTAATGTAAAACATCCAAAGTTATTATAAAAGCTATATGTGTCAATTGGACCCCTAAACCCTTCATATTCACTAAATGTTTGAAAAGTAAAATTCATTCCATAATCATTTATAAGGAATCCTAAGTATTTTAGAACAAGATTAGTTTTTCCGTTATACTGCATACACTTACCTCATTCACAAAAAAATGCACAGGGGACGGTTCCTTGCGTTCGTCCCAATGTGATAATTTACTGACCTTAATCCAAATATAACACTCTTTTCCCAAAATGTCAATTAATAACACAAGGGGCATTTTTTAGCTTTATCCTGTTTATATAATCCACCTTTTGGTAATAATAAAAATACATATGCGCTCCCCTTTTCTGTACATAAATAATTAATAAAGGAAGATTTGTGTGCAGTATAACAGAGTGGAAATTTGCGGAGTAAACACCTCTAAAATCAAAGTTTTAAAAGAAGCAGAAAAAATGAAATTGCTTAAAAAAATAAGGGAAAACAACGACAAAAAAGCCCGACAGGAATTAATCGAAGGTAATCTGCGACTTGTACTTTCAGTTATTCAGAGATTTGCAAATCGTGGTGAAAATCCTGACGATTTGTTTCAGGTTGGATGCATAGGACTAATTAAAGCCATTGATAATTTTGATATTTCTCAGAATGTACGCTTCTCCACTTATGCTGTTCCAACAATGTATGTTAGGAGAAATGAAAGAAAGGACATTTCCCCTATGACACGAAAAACCGCTATAAATCAAGCAATCTACATACTTTCACAATCCAAAGGCAACGAAGAAATAATTGAGAAATTGCAGGACATTTTGAATGAATTCCCACTTATTCATTGGTCAGATAAGTCTATTCGCGACAGAGTTGAACAGTTCATTGAGGACGAAGGAAGAACTCCGACTGTTTCAGATTTTCGCAAAAAAGGTATGCCTCCTCACCCAGTTTTTAAACAAAAATACAATATCAATTTGGCTGAGTGGTTGAATCAAAACTACCCTACAAATCGACCAACAGCAGAAGAAATCACAAATAATTACATACAAGAGTTTATAAGTGAATATAACCGAATCAAGCCTCGTTCCGCTGATGAATACGACTCAAAGCGAACTAAAGGTGTAAAATCGTGGCAAACTGTCCGTTCTCGTTGCGAACAGACATCTTGGCGAGGACTAATAAAGCACCTAGACCTCCCCTTTTATTTCGATATGCAGAAAGACCACGTCCCAATGAAATTTAATATAAAAGTCACAACGGATATGAATGAACTAAATAATAAAACATAAGCAAAAACAGCAGAGTTATCAAAACTCTGCTGTTTTAATTGTCTGTGACAAAGTTAACCCCTTGTTTTACAAGGGGCAAAGAAATAGCTTTTAGCGAGGAGTAACGTAGACAAGAAAAAAACTCCCTGATATATTAGAAGTGGTTTGCCGACCACACAACTAAAAATCAAGGAGGTCTTAA
>CALBQZ010000121.1 GCA_937899735.1 uncultured Clostridia bacterium
AAGGTTCGTCCATCAAGATAAAATCAGGTTTGGACATCAATGCACGTCCCATAGCAAGCATCTGCTGTTCACCACCGGAAAGTGTACCTGCAATCTGGTTTTTACGTTCTTTAAGACGTGGGAATCGTTCATAAACATATGCTAATGTTTCTTCAATTTCATTTTTATCTTTTCTTGTAAATGCACCAAGCCTAATGTTGTCATAAACAGAAAGCTGTTGGAAAATTCTTCTTCCCTCAGGAACATGAGCCATACCCATTGTAACAATTTTATGAGCAGGTGTTTTTGTAATATCGTTACCATTAAATAATATCTTGCCTGCTTTTGGCTTTAAAAGACCAGTAACAGTGTGGAGGGTTGTCGTTTTACCTGCACCATTAGCGCCGATAAGTGCAACGATTTCACCCTTGTTAACTTCAAATGAAATACCTTTTAAAGCTTTGATAACACCATAGTAAACTTCAATGTTATCGACTTGTAAGAGTGGTGCCATAACTAAACCTCCTTAATCACCTAAATATGCCTTAATAACTTCAGGATTATTAAGTACATCACTTGTTTTGCCTTGTGCAAGCTCCTGACCAAAGTTGAGAACTGTAACTTCTTCACAAATACCACTGACAAGTTTCATATCATGTTCGATAAGAAGAATTGTCATATCAAATTTATCTCTAACAAATCTAATTGTATCCATAAGTTCTTGAGTTTCGCTTGGATTCATACCTGCAGCAGGTTCATCTAAAAGTAACAACTTTGGATTTGTTGCTAATGCACGTGCAATTTCAAGTTTTCTCTGCTTACCATATGGAAGGTTATCAGCTAACGTTGCTGCCTCATTTTCAAGACCAAAAACCTCAAGAAGCTCCATAGCTTTTTTATTCATCTTCTTTTCAGAAGAAAAGAAACGAGGAAGTCTGAAGATTCCTTCCATTGTCGAATATTTTACTTGATTGTGAAGACCAAGTTTAACGTTATCAAGAACAGTAAGATTCTTAAAAAGTCTGATATTCTGGAAAGTACGTGCAATACCTGCCTTATTGATTTCAACAGGAGTCATTCCGTTAAGTTTAACACCATCAAGGAAAAAGTTACCTGTTGTAGGTTTATAAACACCTGTTAAGAGATTAAATACAGTTGTCTTACCTGCACCATTTGGACCGATAAGTCCGTAAAGACTGCCTTTTTCAAGGGAAAGGCTGAAGTTTTCAACAGCATGGAGACCACCGAAAACAATGCCAAGACCTTTAACTTCAAGTAATGCCATTATTTTCCACCTCCAATATTAGCTGTTTTTTTATTCTTCAAAAAGTTTAAACCTTTAATATTACTGAATTTTTCACTATTATTTACAATCATCATTGTAATAAGGAGAATTGCATAGATGAGCATTCTGTATTCGCCAACCTCACGAAGAAGTTCAGGGAGTGCATAAAGAAGAATTGCTGAAATAATAGAACCGCGGATGCTTCCAATACCGCCAAGAACAACATAAACAAGAATAAGGATTGATGTATTGTAGCTAAATCCACTTGATGAGAATGAGTTCATATTATGTGAGAAAAGAACACCTGCAACACCTGCGAAGAATGATGCAATAGTAAATACAATAAGTTTATATTTTGAAATATTAATACCAATTGTCTGTGCTGCAATGCTATTATCACGAACAGCCATAACTGCACGACCTGTTCTTGAGTTGATAAGGTTAAGAGATGCCATAACTGTGATAAATAAGAGAACGAATGCAATAATAAAGTTAGCATCTCTTGAAGTGCCTGTAATACCCATCGCACCCTTTATTATTGTCTTACCATCATCAAGAAGCATTTCATTATATGTGGTACCATCAATAGAAACCTTAAGACCTTCTGAGTCAATACCGAGATAAACAATGTTGAGAATGTTTTTTATAATTTCACCGAAGGCAAGGGTAACAATAGCAAGATAGTCACCTTTAAGTCTTAATACAGGTATACAAATAATAAAGCCAAATACTGCAGCAAAGACACCACCGATTAATAATGCAAGACCATAACGAATGAAGTCATTTGGAATAACACTTTCAAAAATATTTGTGAAAACTGCACTTGTATATGCACCGATACACATAAATCCTGCATGACCTAATGATAAGTCACCAAGCACACCAACAACGAGATTGAGGGAAACAGCAAGAATTGAATAAATGCAGAGAGGAACAAGTAAGTTTTGAATCTTTCTTGGCATTTCACCTGTTTGTGACCAAACTACTGCTACTGCGAAGAACACAACAAGAATAGCGTAGGTAATAAGGTTGTTTTTTGTATTTGATACAATTTTTTTGTTTGATTTTAATAATGCCATATTGTTCACCTCACACTTTCTCATTGATTTTCTTGCCAAGAATACCTGTTGGCTTAACAAGAAGAATTAAAATAAGAATACCAAAAACAATAGCATCAGAAAGTTGTGTTGAAATATAAACTTTACTGAGGTTTTCAATAAGACCGAGAAGAATACCACCAATCATAGCACCTGGAATTGAACCGATGCCACCAAAAACAGCAGCAGTAAATGCTTTAATACCAGGCATAGCACCTGTAGTAGGTGAGAGAACAGGGTATGATGAGCAGAGGAGTGCACCCGCAATTGCAGCAAGTGCTGAACCAATAGCAAATGTAATTGAAATTGTTTTATTTACATTAATACCCATAAGCTGAGCAGCGCCCTTGTCTTCAGATACAGCAAGCATTGCACGACCAGTCTTTGTTTTGTTAATAAACAAGGTAAGAACCAACATAAGCACAATAGAAATAACTATTGTAACAATTGTGTTATATGATATTACAACCTGTCCATCAAATAGAGCTATATTTCCATTTCCAAAAAGTGGAGTAAATTGCTTTGTACCTGCGCCGAAGATTAACTGCGCAGAGTTCTGTAAAAAATAACTCACACCAATTGCAGTAATAAGAACAGACAATGATGTTGCACTTCTTAATGGTTTATAAGCAATTTTTTCAATAAGCATACCCAAAATTGTACAGATTACTGTGCCAAAAATAATGCATGCAAAAGGTGGGAAACCCATTTTTGTCATGGCAGTAAACATCATAAATGCACCAACCATGATAACATCACCATGAGCAAAGTTAAGCATCTTTGCAATACCATAAACCATTGTATAACCAAGCGCAATCAAAGCGTAAATACCACCAAGACTGATGCCGGATATAACTGTTGATAATAATTCCATATTATGTCCTCCAAATATGTTTTTTGAAAAAACCTTAACATAATAAGACCTTTTCAAAAAACATATAAAATGCTCAAAAGTATGCCGCATGTATAACACACGGCATACTTTAAATTAAACTTCAATTAGTATTGTAATTACATTACAACGTATTCGCCATTAACAATCTTAACTGCGATTGGCTTCTTAACTGGTTCACCATCAGCACCCCATGTGATATCTGTGCCAGTAACACCTGTAAATGTGATTTCTGTCATAGCAACCTTGAGCTTGTCACAGATTGTTGATGCATCCATATCAGCTGTTACACCAGCTTTTTCGATAGCTGCTTTGATGATGTAGATAGCATCGTAAGCGTCAGCACCAAACTGATTAAGATATGTCTTGTCATACTTAGCTGTAAAGTTCTTAACGAAGTTCTGTGTACGTTCGTCTTTTGCTGTTGGTGTGAAAGGAGTAAGAAGCATTACGCCTTCAGCAAGTGACTTGTCAAAGTTATCCATACCAAGGATACCATCAAGACCATCGCAACCAAAGAAGATTACATCAAGACCTGCATTCTTAGCCTGTGAAAGGATAAGAGAAGCTTCACTATAGTAAATAGGAAGGAAGAGAAGCTCTGCACCTGATGTCTTAACAGCCTGAATCTGAGCTGAGAAGTCAGTCTTTGTGCTCTGTGTGAATGATTCAGTAGCAACTACATTAAGACCTTTTGCTTTAGCCTGTGCATCAAATTTTTCATAGATACCTGTAGAATAAGCGTCTGATGAATCATAAATGATTGCAACTTTTGATGCTAATTTATTATCAGCGATGTAGTCAGCAGAAACTGTACCCTGAGCTGGGTCAGAGAAGCAAACACGGAAAGCATTATCGCCATCGATAGCTTCAACAGCTGTAGCTGATGCTGTAAGCATGAACATATTATCGTTCTTTGCTTCACCAAGGAATGCTGCACAAGCACCTGATGTAACACTACCAAGTGAAAGTTTCATGCCTTTATCCATAAGGGCATTGTAACCATTCTGTGCACCTTCTGGAGCAGCAACGTCGTCTTCAGCAAGAATTTCGATTTTGATACCATTGATACCACCAGCTGCATTAATTTCTGCTGCAGCAAGTTCAGCACCATACTTAACAGCAAGACCATACTGAGCATAGTCACCTGTAAGAGGGCCAGTAACACCAATTTTAAGTACCTGTTCACCATTAGGTTTTTCTTCTTTTCCACCGCAAGCTGCAAAACATGTAACTACAAGTGTTAATGCTAAGAGAACAGCGAAAATTTTCTTGAAGTTTTTCATAAAAAATTCCTCCTTAAATTGTCTGTGTAAACATATAAATTCTTATTTACACAATTATCTCTTTAAATAGATAAAGTAAATATACACCAAAACAAATTATAAGTCAATTATTTTCTTAACATTTTATTAAAAAATACAGAAAAAAGGGCATGAATAACATACCCTTTAGCGAATTACTGAATTTATTTCTTCTGTGGACCATTAAATCCGTTTGTTTCTTGGAACTTAGCAATTTTTTCAATAACACTGAGAACAACATCAAAACCTGTTCCAACAGTTTCCATATCAAAGCGGTCAGGAGTGTCACGCCAAGTGTGATAGTACCATGTAAGCATAGGATTCTGTGCTGCAAATGTAACTGATTTAATTCCTGCTCTTGTCATTGGTGTACTGTCACAGCCACCAACAGGGTTATGAATACAACCGTTAGTCTTGCTTTCGATACCCATTTCTGCAAATGTTTCTTTAAACATTTTTTCAAGGTCAGCATCGAAACGACAACCCTGCCAGTCATCTTTGATAACAACTTCAAAATACTCTTTATCTGCAACAGAGTCGATATTGATGTTCCATGCATTTTGTGTCAAATCATCATTTCTATGTACATGAGCAAAATTCATTGAACCACGAAGACCAGCTTCTTCTGAACCACAGTTAAAATCAACAATACGACAGTTTTTTGGCATTTTATCAGGGTTTTCCCTGAAATACTTTATAACTGCATAGCTCAATGCACAACCCGTTGCATTGTCCATAGCACCTTTTGATGCATTTTCTTCACTAGGGTCATTCCACATAATTACAAATGCACTTCCGATTGCAGTAATAACAGGTAAGAAATGTAATGCAATATAGAATCTGTTAAGTGAAACTGAAGTTGAAGCGATAATAGCCCATTCAGCCTGAAGATAAAGTCCCATATAGATAGCTGCCATAGCGATGGCAACACCAACCATAAAGAAGACGCAAACTGCACCAAAACCAACTTTACTATAAGTTGTAAGAAGACCATAAATTGGTTTGTCAGGGTATTTTGAAGCATTTTCTGAATGCTTCCAGTTCCAGCTTGTATCTGTATGACCTGAAAGAATGATTGTATAATCATATTTGCCATCTTCAGGAACTAATTCGCCATATACATTCTGTGATACCTTCTGCTTAAAGAACATATCAAACCATGGCTTATAAAGAAATGCACTGAATACAAGCCAGATTACCATTGCAATGCCAATAAATGCCATTCCAAACCAGAGTCTGTGGTTATCTAAAGCAAAGTATACGAGAATACTTAAAATGAGACCAACCCAACCTGCGTAAGGAAGTCCACCGATACCTGAACGAGGTGATACAGCAAACTCTTCTTTTTTAGGCTCAATTCCAATTTCACGGAGTTTTTCTCCCATATAGTCAGCATATTCTTTTTCACCTTTAGAACCAGGAAGACGTGAGCCAACTACTTCAGCAGCATGCTTTACAATATCCCATGCTTCTTGGACGTATTTTCTAGATTCGTCTTTCATAAATATTTCCTCCATCGATTAATTATCTCTAATATAATATTTCATTTCACAGATTAAATCAAGTGTAAAATTAAAATTTGTCAACAATAAAAAAGTCAGGTAACATTTCGTCACCTGACTTAGATTAATTAGTTATATTTTCTTGCAATCTTAAGAGTAGTTGTTTTTGGAAATTCCTCATCACGAATCTTAATCTTTGCAACGTTCTTGAAAATTGGATTATCACGGTTATACTGTGCAACGTCATCATCAATTCTATCACGAGCATCAAGGAACTCTTTTTCATTAAGGAAAAATTCAGCAACAATCTTTTCATCTTCCTGATAAACAAGAACTTCTTCAACATATTCGATTCTTGAAAGCTTATCTTCAATTTCTTCGGGGGAAACATTCTTACCATTAGCAAGACAAATGAGGTTTTTCTTTCTACCAACCATGAATAAGAAACCATCTTCATCAATTCTACCATGGTCACCAGTAATTAACCATTCACCATCAAATGTTGCGGCAGTTGCTTCCGGGTCATTGTAATAACCCTGCATAACGTTAGTACCTCTTACGTAGATTTCACCAACGCCTTCTTCATCGGGGTTAACAATCTTAATTTCACAACAATCAAGTGGAGTACCAACGCTACCAAATTTGAATTTACCTGGTTTGTTACAAGTAACAGCAGGGGAACATTCGGTAAGTCCATAGCCATTGTAGATATCGATACCAAAATCATGCATACCTTTTTCAACTTTTGGGTCAAGGTTAGCAGCACCGCAAACAATCATATTAAGATTTCCGCCAAGATTATCAATGATAGTTTTGAAAATCTTTGCTCTTTTATCAATACCGAATTTCATGAGAGTGTTGCTGATTTTAAGACCTTTTTTTAGAACTTCCTCTCTGCCTGTTTTTCTTGCTGTTTTCCAGATTCTGTTGTAAATAGTATTAACAACAAGTGGAACACCACAAATATTATATGGTTGATATTTCTTCATATCACCCTGAATATTCTTAATTCCGTCACATAAGTATCCCCATTCGGTAAGAAGATATGATGAGAAAAGACCACTAACCCAAGCGTATGTATGGTTAAGTGGTAAGAAACCGATTGCATGTCTACCATTGAGAGCACGACAAGAAGCTGTACAGTTACTTGCAATGTTGTAATGACTGAGCATAACACCTTTACTCTTTGCAGTTGTACCTGATGTATATGCGATACAAGCAAGGTCCTCAGGTTTAACATCAGCATCAAGGAAATCTCTATTACCTGCATCAAGAGCAGCCTGACCTTCTTTAAGGAAATCGTTATAATCTTCAGTACAGAAATATTGCATATCAGGCATATCAGGATTTGCTTTGAATTCTTCAACAGCCTTGTTGAATTTTGGCGTATAGAACAAAGCATCGCAATCACAACGGATAAGCTGGTCACCAAGGTCATCATATGGGAGTTTAGCATCCATTGGAACAGTTATATTACAACCACAGATTGTTGCATAATAACAAATCATCCACTCGAAACAGTTTTCGCCGATAATTGCAATCTTTTTCTTTCCATTAAGACCTTTTACATAGAAAAATGTACCAAGTGCAGCAATTTCACTCCATGTCTGGTTAAATGTTCTTTCACATTCATTTTTATTTTTATCAAGAAAGACAAATTGTCTTTTATCCTGACCTTTCTGAGCACCTGTAACAATAATTTCTTTAAGTGTTTTGTAGTCAGGAATATTTGCATTACCTGCATTGATGTGTTTCTTTGCCATAACAATAACTCCTCTTTTTCGCAAATATCAAACATTTTAAGTTTGACATTTGTAAACATTTATGGTAATATATTAACAAAGTATGACTTAATTGTCAATTATTTTTAATAACTTGTACATATTTGGGGTGATTGTCAATGTATGAAGGAGCAAATCCTACTGCTTTAAAATCACAGCAGTGGTTAGGTAATACTCTTTTGGATTTAATGGAAATAAAACCCTATGAGGAGATATCAATTAAGGAGATCTGTCAGCATTCGGATTTATCAAGACAAACATTTTATAATTTTTTCAATTCAAAGGAAGAGTTATTTCGTTATGTGTTGAGAAATACTTATGAAGAAAAATTAAATTCTCTTACAGAGATACCGAGTTCCAAAGAGGCAATATCGATTTTCGTTTCAATCACAAGAGCACAAAAAAGACTTGTTTCGGTAATTGTAAACAATAATATGGGAAATATTGTTTCTGATGAGATTTTCAAATCAATTACTCGTTTCTTGAATAGATTTATACCAGATTTTGAAAATCAACCTGACTTTGCCTATTATATTGTATTGTTATCAGGAGCATTAACTCATTTTATGACATATTACGCACGAAATAACAGTGAAATGTCTGAAGAGAAAATGACACGTATTCTCGAATCGTTTTTATCAGGTAAAGTATTCAGATTACTGAGAGCTTCAAAGTATTTAAAAAAGGTACTCAAATGAGTACCTTTTTATATTAATGAAGAAAAATTGAGAACTCGCAAATGCGAATTCTCAATTTTTGGTCGGAGTATTCATTAAGGGATTTACTAAAAATATAAGTAAAACCGCATTTAAATATAATGTTCTACACTATACTGTTGTTAAAAAAGGACTATATTCCCGTTATTTCAGGGATGGTTTTGATATGTGAGAACTGCCCCCCACTAATGTAAGAGCAGAAATAGTGTATTGGATTATAATTTTATACCTGAATAGATATAGTAAGGTTTTGAGAAGATATATTGTCCATTTTCTTGAGCTGACTTTAAAGTGTATATAAATGTATCATATTCTTCTTTGGTAAGCATACCTGTATTTTCTTTGTAAAGCCATGCGATATCTGAACTTAAATCATAACCGAATGTACCTTCTGTATATTCAGTTTCAATAATGTTGTATACGCTAACAGAACTTTCAAACAATTTACTTTTATTGAAGAAGCCATACATTCTTCTGCCAATCCAACTATCGATGTCATCCATCCAAGGTTGTTTTGTTGCAGCGTATGAATGAATTGCTTTTGAAATAAGTTCCTTGTTTTCACCGTTATATGCAACACTGTCCCATTCACAGTTTACGCAGATTACAACCCCACCCGACTTTAATATTCTGTGAATCTCACTAACCAAGAAATCTTTATCTGATACACACTCAAACATATCTTTTGTAAATACAAAATCAAAAGTGTTATCATCAAACTTAAGCTTTTTTGAGCAATTCATGACCTTAAGCTTAATCGGCTTTTTGTATTTAACATCCTTAAACCATTTATCAGTTATATCTACTCCTATAGCTGACTTGATTTTAGTAGGAAAGGCTTCTTGAAAAGCCAAAAGAAATGTTGCATCCTTGCAGCCTAAATCTGCAATTACCGCATTATCAGGTAAGTCTACTTGTTCTGAAATTGCTTTGAATAGTGTTTTATATTTAAAATTGTCCATTTTAAAATACCTCCAAAAATATATAAAAAAATACTGTTAATAGCTATATGCCATTAACAGTAATATAAAAGGTAAACTTTTCTTTATTACTCTATTAGGCACATAGCAATTCAAGCCTGTACCTAATGCAAGATACAAGCTATCTTCGTCTACGTCGAATAGTAATAAAGAACATATCAATTTCCTCCAATTAAGATTTGAAGTAATTATACTACAAAAATTTGAAATTGCAAGTATTTAATAAAATCTATTTATATACCGGCACTTGTTACATCAGTAGCAGGTGTTTTTTTTATGCAAAAATCTAAAACAAAGGAGATGAAAAAATGCTTTAGCAAACCAACCGAAAAAGCAGGAAAAATACGTGGCATAAGTCTTAGCAAGCATTGAATTTGTGCATACAATTCCCACTTGTTAGGGACTGCCCTAAAACCCGTATGAATATAAAAAATAAAAGTCGCACTCTGCAAGGAATGCGACGATACATAAAAACTATTAAACTAAATACAAAACTCTATTTTAAGCAAAAAAATTGAGTATTCACAAGAGAATCCCTTATGAATACTCAATATGGTGCGGATGTTCATAACACAAGTAGTTCTCCGGCAATACATATTCTATCTTTCGTACTCTAATATATTTCCTCAGATACGGAGGAATACAAAATGTCAAATATTATTGAAGATTTTTACTATGGCAACATTGAGCCACAAGAAGTAAATACCGAATTAACAGCTAAACTTAAAAAGAAACTGAGTAACCTTGCCGAGAAAGAAGAACAGATTACTGAAAGATTGAACGGTGAGGATAAGGAACTGTTTCAAAATTATGTAAGTGCTTACATTGAATTTTCAACAACAAGTAATGCTGACAGCTTTATATCAGGCTTCAGACACGGAGCAAGATTTACATACGATACATTTGTTAAAATTATAGGAAAATGATGCTTCCTTTTGATCATATAAAAATATATATTATAGAGAATTAATATTAAAAAAACACACAACCAAGTCTTACAATCTTGGTTGTGTGTTGACAATACAAATAATGTTAAAGTGCGATACAAATGCATATAAACATATAGTAATTAACAACAACGAAAACAAAATTATTTTCAGGTTAAAGCATTCACTTTATGTAATTACAATTTTATCGAAAAAGTGATTATTGTTGTTTTAACTCATCTAAATAACCATTAACATTGATTGTCATTGTGTTTTTATCTATATGGTATTTCTTTTGAATTTCATGATACTTCTCAGCATAAAACTCTTTTTTGACCTTCAACGTTGGACACAACATAAGTATTTTATAAGGATATGTTAAATAGAAACTATCGGGGCCTAAGTTTTGAGTTATATCACTTATAGTTTCATTTACAATATTAATACTTGAAGAATATTGCTGTCCAATCCCTGTTGTTTTAATATAGTCTAAAGAAAGTGCAAGAATTAATTTGCTTTTTATTATTTGTAAAAAATCAGGTGACTTTTCTTTGTGAAGCTCATTTAATGAACGTTCAGAATAATCATAAGCGGACGAAAAATCTCCCTTTTTAAAATAATACAAAGCACATATATAATATGTGTGTCCCATGATTTTATCAAATCCTTTGGGTAAATTTTGTTTGCTATCTATTATAGATATTATTTGAGAAGAGTTATCGTTTTTTTGTAACATTAATTCAAGTTCAGCCTGGACATTTAATGAACTACAAAAATCTCTATTACATTTATCTAATGTTTTTGAACGTATTTTATTTGCTAAAAGCACATATTCATAAGCACTATCATACAGTTCGACATCACGACACAACAACCCAATATTAAATAGTGCAGTCGCCCATGATGCTACAATGTCATTCTGTGTTTTTTTATCATCATATGAAAATCTAGCATAACATTCCTTTTTTTGGGCTACATCTAAATAAATATTACTAGCATCAAAAGGATTAAGCGCTTTAAGTATTGTTGCATACAAATCTAATGACCTAGCATAAAGTTGAGAATTTTTAGCAAATTTTTTCTTAATTTCAATATCTGAAGTTATTGCATCCAAGGCTTTTTTTGGATCACCACTATTCGCATAGGATAACGCCAAATTATAATAACATTTAGACAAAAAAATCATTTCATCATTATCAAAAGAACCTTTTTCTGTTACTAATCTAATTGCTTTTTCTAAATATTTGGAGCCTTTTTCACTCTCATTATAATAATAAGAAAATGCACCAATAGAGTTTAGGAGCCTTGTCCTAATATGATAATTCGAATTTTCATCCATATATTCTTCGATTTTTTTAGCAAGATCGTATGAAGGGAAAACATCTGAAAAACTCATTCCATTTGAATACTGTAATTTTTGTAATAATGCATTTGCATTATGGTCAATTTCTTGAGGAGATAAGTGCTTTATCCAAGAGTTTTCTATATCAGGTTGTGTCAAATTATGCTTGATTGACCATTGCTTTTTTAAAAACTCATTTATTGATTTATCCTTTAAACACTTATTTGAAAATTTATTTAAGAAACACTTTTTTATTTTTTCTTTTTCATTAAAAGTTCCCAAATCAATATAAGTATCAAATAAAGAACATAAAACACTGTAAATTGTATCAGATGCAGAGAGAGAATGTATTTTCTTGTTTAGAATGTTTTTATATTCTATTAATGAGGGGGAAAAAACATCATCAAGCAACTTAGGAAACTCATTAGCAGTATCATAAAATGTATCTTTAACTATTGAATAAATAATATTTGCTGTTGTTTCATCTAAAATTTCTTTTACAATATTCTCTATTTCTTTATTGAAAGAATTATCCTCTGCTAAATATCGCAACAATTTGCGAACAGAATCATAATCACCTTCTGGGTAATATATAGGTTCAATCCCTAATTTTGTAAGGTGCCGATTACGTTGAACTCTCCTATTTTCATCTTCAATCCAAGGTACAATAGCATAATGAGAAATCCGCTCATCATTTTCCACACATTCACAAAGAATATCCAATGTTCTGTCCAACTCTAAACTACATCCAACAAATAAAAGTTTTTTCGCAGTAAAAAGTTTGTTTAAATATTTTGGTAATGGTTTGTTTTTTCTTGAAGATCGCGTACCATAAAATTTATTATACTGTGATGATGTTAAAACAAACGATGAGGTTTCTTCAATTGACCCGTGCAATTTTAATAAACATCTTGCGTTATTTTGTATTGCAGCATCCATCTGCCCTTTTAAACACGGAAGCAACGGTTTTAAAGGTATGGTTTGTACACTTTGATAAGATGCATCTTCCAAAATCATATCGTAATTAGTAGTAACTATCAAATTTGAAAATGCTGAAGTCAAAATAAACGGCGATTCGGTTAACGATATTTTGGTATTATTAAATAATTCTCCGATTCTACTCATAACCATATGTTCGTTTCCTACTGCTTCAACTATCTTGTCGGCATACTCATAGCAATCACCCGTAGCATGCAGTTCTTTGATTTCATTTTCAGTAAAATAATCATTTGCGATCATATCTAGCATTTCTATCCAAGAGTATAATCCGCACTGCATTGAAATTCCTGCTCCAACAAAAGGAATTATATCATTTCGTTGTTTACGGATATTATTTAATCTATTATAATTGTTTTTATAATATATCAATTCACTTAAATTCATTTCTATCACCTTAAAGTTTATTTTTTAACAATATTAACCTACCAAACTCTATATTCCATCAAAGTTTTCTTTCAAAAATGTATAGTAAAGTCTGCTCTTGGTATTCTACTTGTAAATTATAAATTAGAACAAATAATAAGTCGTATGCTCATAAACTTACTAAAATCAACTAAACGTTAAATATATTTAGATTATTTTGAAAAATCACTCAACAGACTCACACCACTCAAGTGCCCGTTTATAATAGTCAGTCATATCGTTAATTTCTTCTCTGTTTAACTCAGAAGCCCAATTTTTGTGTATTTTAGAAAACTCAAAGAATTTGATTGCATTGTCATAGTATGAACTGCATTTTTCATCTGTGTTCATTTTATTTATGCATTCAAAAAGATTATAACCTTTAAAATCAGGAGATTCCCTCCAATATCTTGCCCAATCCAACATCATAGGGCTCAAAAATTTAGTTCTATCGTCATTTGGTTTCAGATGATTCAAGTACGGTATAAAGTATTTATTATATACGGGATGTGAATTATTAAAGCTATTTCCGAAAGCAATCCCCAAAGAATTCTGAGCTGGTTCACCACGTGCAGCCTCTACTATAGGTTTTCCTATATAAATAGACTTTGTGTGGTCCATAACCGCCAACCCTGTAGCTATACATCCACGAAGAGGTATACCTGATACAATTGCTTGGCAAAAGAATTCCATGCAGGTTTGCAAGAAAGATAAATATATATTGTGTTTTTGATACAACACTGGATAATAGGCTGTTCCAACTTCACCTAATAATAACGGATATGGTTCGTTGAAAGGTGTTGCCAAAGCGAAACCATCATGGCTTAATTCGTAATTCACATAAATCAAAAAAGTATCACTGAAATGACAAGCATTTATAAAACCATTTGCTTCTGCCATCATAATGCTTTGTTTCCAATCTTTTGTTACAGGCACAGGTACAACACTAGAAGCAAACCCAGTTGTACCATCATTATGAGTTCTTTGCTTATCTAATATGTCTAACAATTTATTGTATAGGTCTAGAACAACTTGATTACCTTTTGAACTTACTAATTTTGAAAATCCTAAAATATCAAATAATGCTACTGAATAAACTTGTTCATATTGGCAAGTTTTATCTAATACATTTTTTAGTTCATCCGTATGTATAAGTTGTTTATTTTTCTTTTCACTATCCATAACCTTTTACTCCCTTAAGATAAAAAATTTTAATAATCAATCAGGAATCGATTAATATTTTGTAATAGTTTTATATTATCTACGTTCTTTGTGTGTTATTTTTAATTTTTATTTAAACCCATCATTGTCCTTTTCTTCTGTGGTCTTATATGTTTAAATTATATCATAAATACCAAAAAAATAATCGTATAGAAAATTAAAAAAATACATTTATTGCATAAGTGTCTCAACTTACAAATACTAACACCATTTATTAAAAACTTAAACCTTATCAAAACACATAGCTTTTACAACTGATATTTAACTATTATTTACATAAAATAACACTTTTGTTCTGTAAACTGAACAAATATACTCATACATATACACTATATTCCTCATAATTATCAACTACAATCAACATTACAAAAATGCTCCTTTTTTCGACAAAAATGCTTATTTGTCACCTTTATTTGCACTGATTTTTCAATCCGCACATTCGACAAAGTCTCCTTTAATTTGTACAATGAAGCTACAAAATTAAAGGAGGCTATTTTTATGTCAAACAAAAATTCTATCAGTTACCGTCAGGTTGGCGATTATCTCATTCCTAACCTCATTATCCCGCCCGAAGAAGCAAGAGTCACTCTTGGTAAATGGGGAATGATGCACAAGAGCTATCTTGAAAAGCATAAGAAGGTGTTTTTTAGCTCCCTGCTTATTCAAGGCAAGCTGTATCAGCACTGTGCTGAGATTGAAGCTCAGGCAAAAGATATGTTTAATACTCTTGTTGAGCAGATGAAACATACAGAAGGTGTAACCGAGCAACTGAAAGAAGATAATCAAATGAAATGGGTATGCCGCATGCAAAATATTGAGGCACGGGCAAGAGAAATTGTAAATACTAAACTCATATATGTATAACAGGATATGGTCACCGAGATTTTACTTTCGGTGACTATAATTTTTACATAAAAAATGAAAGAAAATCTTTACTTAATCTTAACTCTTACAATATTGTACTAATTGCAGATTT
>CALBQZ010000122.1 GCA_937899735.1 uncultured Clostridia bacterium
ATCAACTCGGACATTCATCAATAACTATGACAATGGATTTATACACTCATTTGCTACCAGAAGTTAATGATAAGTGTGTAAACTTGTTGAATAGTATTGTAAATAATGCTGTTGAAATTATTAATGGTAACGATAATTTTTCAGGCGTTGCAGATATGCTCAATACTGCTTCAAATTCACTTGTAAAAGCATCTGCATTTGATGAAACGCTCAATACAGTTTCAGATACAGTTGCAGAAATGTCATATAATATTGCTGACTGCGCAAGCGAGCTTAACAGTTTTCTCTATTCTCTTGATGTTGACCCCAATGAGCTTGATATAATTGAAGAAAGACTTGATATTCTTTTCAAGCTTTCAAAAAAATACGGTCAAACCGAAACTGAAATTCTTGAATTCCTTGAAAAAGCACAAAAAGAATTAGATGAAATTACTTTCTCTGACAAACTTAAAGAAGAGCTAGAAGTTGAATTAAATGAAAAGTATGTGGTAATGGATAAGGCGAGCAGAAAATTATCTGCTAACCGTCAAAAATTCAGTGAAATTTTTATTGAGAATGTAAAGAATGAGCTTGCATTTCTAGATATGGCATCTATTTCATTTAAGATTGTTCAGAACAGAAAACCATTTGATGAAACAGGTGCAGACGAAATCTATTTCTTAATTTCAGCCAATGCAGGTGAAGAGCTTAAACCACTTTCTAAAATTGCGTCGGGTGGCGAATTATCACGCATTATGCTCGCAATTAAGAATGTTTTAGCCTCAAAAGATAATATTCAAACTCTTATTTTTGATGAGGTTGATACCGGCGTTAGCGGTCGAGCGGCACAGAAAATCGGTATTAAACTTAAAGAAGTTTCAAAAAATAGACAAGTACTTTGTGTAACACATTTAGCGCAGATTGCTTGTTTTGCAGACAATCATTTCTTAATTTCAAAATCTGAAAGTGAAAATAAGACTTACACAAAAGTGGAAAACCTTGATAATGATGGTAGAATTCACGAATTAGCACGAATTATTGGCGGAATTGAAGCAACGCAACTTTCTCTTGATGCGGCGGCAGAAATGATTGAAAACGCAAAGAAATATTGACTTGACAAAATTTTTTAATTGTGTATAATAATTTCAATGACTTTGAAGCGAAGAAGTAATAAGACCTATGCAGTTGCAGAGAGTGTTCGGTTGGTGCAAGAACATACGCAAAACTTATGAAATACATCGTGGAGTTGCACTTTTGAAATAATAGTAGGGAGTGTCGGGAGTACCCGTTATAGTACAGAGTAATGTCAGTTACTCGTTGAGGCTGTATTTGTGAAAATACAGTAAACTGAGGTGGTAACACGAAATCTTTTCGTCCTCTGCTTTTTGCAGGGGACTTTTATTTTTTTCAGGAGGTAGTTTATGAAAGTTTATGAAGAACTCGTTGCTCGTGGACTTATAGCACAGGTAACAAATGAAGAAGAAATCAAAAATCTTGTAAATGAAGGTAAGGCTGTTTTCTATATTGGTTTTGACCCGACTGCTGACAGCTTACACGTTGGTCACTTTATGGCACTTTGCCTTATGAAGAGATTACAGATGGCTGGTAACAAGCCAATCGCTCTTATCGGTGGCGGTACAGCTATGATTGGTGACCCATCAGGCAGAAGTGATATGCGTCAGATGATGACAAAAGAAACAATTCAGCACAACTGCGATTGCTTTAAAAAGCAGATGAGTCGTTTTATTGACTTTTCAGAAGGTAAAGCACTTATGGTTAATAATGCTGACTGGCTTCTTGACCTTAACTACATTGAAGTTCTCCGTGAGGTTGGTGCTTGTTTCAGCGTTAACAGAATGTTGGCTGCAGAATGTTATAAGCAGAGAATGGAAAAAGGTCTTTCATTCCTTGAATTTAACTATATGATTATGCAGAGCTATGACTTCTATGAATTATTCCAGAAATACGGCTGTAATATGCAGTTCGGTGGCGACGACCAGTGGAGTAATATGCTCGGTGGTACTGAACTTATCCGTAGAAAGCTCGGTAAGGATGCTCACGCTATGACAATTACTCTTCTTCTTAACTCAGAAGGCAAAAAAATGGGTAAAACACAGTCAGGTGCAGTTTGGCTTGACCCTAATAAGACATCACCATTTGATTTCTATCAGTATTGGAGAAATGTTGATGATGCAGACGTTCTTAAATGTATCAGAATGCTTACATTCTTACCTATGGAAGAAATTGAAAAGATGGATTCTTGGGAAGGCAGTCAGTTGAATACAGCAAAAGAAATCCTTGCATTTGAACTTACAAAGCTTGTTCACGGTGAAGAAGAGGCTAATAAGGCTCAGGAAGGTGCAAGAGCACTTTTCTCAGGTAAGGGCAATACAGAGAATATGCCAACAGTAGAACTTGTTGCAGACGATTTTAACGACGATAGCGTACTTGTTGCTGATATTATGATTAAAGCAGGTATTGCAAAGTCAAAAGGTGAGTGCCGTCGTCTTATTGAACAGGGTGGCGTATCTGTTGATGATGAAAAGGTTACAGAGCCATTCAAAGCACTTACAAAGGCTGATTTCGAAAAAGGATATGTAATCATCAAGAAAGGTAAAAAAGTCTTCTACAAGGCAATTTTAGCTTAAATAACAATGTAGGGCGGGGGCTTGCTCTCGCCGTCGTATTATAATTTGGAGGTGTAATATGAAATTAGTATTTCTTTTTGGAAATGCCGCAGTCGGTAAAATGACTGTTGGTCAAGAGTTAATGAAGATTACAGCTTTACGACTTTTCCATAATCATATGACTATTGAACCTGTAATTGAAATTTTTGGTAGTTATAATCCAAAAGTAATAGAAAAATTACGCGAAACTATTTTTGAAGAATTTGCCGCTTCTAACAACTATGGAATGATTTTCACTTTTATGTGGGCTTTTGACTGTGAACAAGACTGGAAAAATGTTGAACATATCAAAGAAATTTTTTCACTATACGACACAGAATTTTATTATGTTGAACTTGTTGCTCCTCAAAAAATTAGATTAGAACGAAATGCAACTGAAAATAGATTGAAAAATAAGCCGTCAAAGAGAAATATTGAATTTTCAAATAAACTATTATTACGAGATGATGAGAATTATAGATGTGAAAGTTTTGATGGCGAAATAAAATTTGATAATTACATGAAAATCGATAATTCTCAATTGAGTGCGGAAACCGTTGCACATATGATTAAAAAGAAATTTGATTTGTAAACAAGTCAGGACCTCCGGCTAAGCCGGAGGCTTGATTAAGCCCTAGAAGGGCATTTT
>CALBQZ010000123.1 GCA_937899735.1 uncultured Clostridia bacterium
TAAACATCATGGTATTCGATACTGAAGTTTACTCAAATACAGGTGGTCAGGCTTCCAAGGCTTCTAACATCGGTCAGGTTGCACAGTTCGCTGCTGCAGGTAAGGCTATCGCTAAGAAGAGCCTTGCTGAAATCGCAATGAGCTATGGTTATGTTTACGTAGCACAGATTGCTATGGGTGCTGACAATAACCAGACAATTAAGGCTATCACAGAAGCTGAAGCATATAACGGTCCATCAATCATTATCGCTTACGCTCCTTGTGAAATGCACTCAATCAAGGGCGGTATGGTTAACTGCCAGGCTGAAATGAAGAAGGCTGTTGACTGCGGTTACTGGAATATGTTCCGTTATAACCCAGCTCTCAAGGCACAGGGCAAGAACCCATTCACAATTGACAGCAAGGAAGCTAAGGCAAGCTACCGTGACTTCATCATGAATGAAGCTCGTTACTCATCACTTTCTCGTGCATTCCCAGAAAGAGCAGAAGTTCTCTTCGCTCAGGCTGAGGAAACAGCTAAGGAAAGATATGAACACCTTACTCGTCTTCAGGCTCTCTATGCTCCAAAAGAAGACTAATTAAAAGTTTTCATACTTACTAAAAATATGGACCTCACTCGAAAGAGTGGGGTCCTTGTTTTGTTAACAATTTGTCTATTGACATTATTTAAAAATAAATATACAATTTATTTATACTATTATATAAGGTGATTGAGATGAAAAATTGTCCTAATTGTAATGCCGTTTATAACGACGATATGCAAATAAAATGTTCAAATTGTGGTGCAGATTTAGTTACATCTTATCAGCAACAGCCAAATTTCAACAATGTTCCGCCACAAAATAATTACAATGCATATAATGCAAGATTTAAAATTTGTCCTCATTGTGGCAACCATTGTGACCCAAGAGCCGTTATATGTGTTAAATGCGGAATTCAGTTTCCTGAAATGATGAACAGAGAAAAGAATGTTAATGACGAGCCATCACCTATTGTCAAGGTGCTTTGCTTCTTTTTCCCGATTCTCGGTTTAATCCTTTATCTTGTGAATATGAATGAAAAGCCTATAAGCGCAAAGTCTTACGGTAAATCATCACTTATCGGTTTTATTGTAGGTGTTGTTGCTTATGTAATTGCAATAGTAGGTGGATTTTTATTGGCTTTCGCAGGCTTCGGATTGAGCACACCACCAACAATTCACACATTTCCTGATTCAGAATTTTTCTACAATATAATTGGTAATCTTATATAAATACATAAAAATTAGTCCTTACTACTGTTTTTTGTAGTAAGGACATTTTTTGATTAATTACCTGTAAGTCGGTCTTTATTTGCCTGCCAGAATGCATTATGCTCTGCAAAAGTTTCAGAATATTTTGCCTCATAAGGCGGAACTGTTCCAACAATGAAATAAAGGTTATTTGTTTCTGCAGGACTTACTGCCGCATCAATTGATTTTATACCGGGACTACAGATAGGCCCTGCCATAAGACCTTTGCACTGATAAGTGTCATAATATGATGAATAATACTCATATTGTTCAGGATAAATAACATTGATAACACCATTACAATATTTTATTGTTGGGTCACATTGAATTTTCATACCCGATTTTAATCTGTTATGGATAACTGACGAAATCATATATCTTTGTTCATCAAGCTTTGCTTCTTTTTCAATAATGGAAGCCAAAGTAAGAATTTCGTGAAGTGAGTATCCGCTTTCCTGCACCATCAACATAAAAGTATCGTCAAACTTCTGTTTTGTACCATTCAGGAACATTTTAATAATATCATAAACATTTGCTGTTTCAGGAATTTCATAAGTCAATGGGAAGAAATAGCCCTCAAGATAAAAACACACATTTTCAGCACTCTGCAAGTCCTTAAGAAACGGATATTGTTCTGTATCAAGCCAATTATGATATGTCTGACAAGCCTCAATAAACTCCTCTGATGTACATAGTCCCTTTTCTTCCAAGAGCCACGAAATACGGACAAGTGTATATCCCTCGGGAATTGTTACAGTAACCGTCGGTACTTGAGTTGTAGTTTCTGTAATTGGTTCTGTTGTAGGTTCTTCATTAATACCGCCACAGGCAGTACATAAGAACACGAGAATTAAAACTAATAATATTGAAACAAACCTTTTAAACATTATAAAACCTTTCACACACATATTTTACTTTAATTAGTATATAACAAATAAGACAAAAAAACAAGACGAGAAGCACATTTCTGCACTTCTCGTCATTATTTTAATAATCAGAAATTAATATTTCTTTCTTGCCACATAAGATGTGTGAAGAATATCATGAGCCTTATGGCTACCCGGTTTGCCAAGGTACTCTGTATAAAGAGTCTTGATAGCTTCATTTTCGTGTGACTTTCTTACAGCATTATTTCTGTCTGCTGTGTAAAGAGCTTCTGCACGACGAGCCTTAAGGTCAACGAAGTTACGAACAA
>CALBQZ010000124.1 GCA_937899735.1 uncultured Clostridia bacterium
TACCTTATAGATATTGGCCTCATAAGGACGAAGTGTAGCAGCGGGAGCAGCGTAGCTTGAAAGTACGCATTCGCCCTCAGCATTTCTGGGCCTTGAGAACTGATTTTCTGTAAGGTTCATTTCGATATAGAACTTGCCTTCATTGCTTTCTCTATAGAGGCAATAGGTCTTATCATCGGTCTTCAGCGGCTTGAAATCGCCATAGACAAGAGTTTCCTTATACTGCTTACGAAGAGCCATAAGTGCCTTATAGAAGTTGAAGGGACTGTTAGCGTCTTTAGCCTGTGCAGCGGCATTGCACTCCTTATAGTCGCCGTTTACTCTTATCCAGGGAGTGCCTGTTGTAAAGCCTGCATTCTCGCTGTCGTCCCAGCAGATAGGCGTTCTTGAGTTATCACGGCTTCCTGCAAGAATTGTTGCCCATGCTTCTGCCTTGGTGTTGCCCTTTTCCTGAAGCTCAGCAAATTTGTTGATTGACTCAACATCGCGGATTTCCGAAATATCCTTGAATGCACAGTTCATCATACCAAGTTCTTCACCTTGGAAGATATATGGTGTTGCACGACCTGTAAGAAGCATTGCACCAATAAGCTTTGAAAGTGGCTTTCTGAATTTAGGGTCAGGATTAACCTTTGATACCATTCTTGGGTTATCGTGGTTTTCAATAACAAGTGTTGGCCAGGATGAGCCATAGAGAGAAAGCTGATACTTTGTAAACATTTCCTTTAAGTATTTAAGGTCATATTTATAGTCGCTCCATCTCTGTTTACCAGGAGTTTCAAGCTGGTCAAAAAGGAATGTTTCTCTGATTTCCTCACGTGAATCATCAACAAGATATTTAGCCATTTCAACGCCGATACCACCTGTTTCACCAACGCAGAATGATTCAGGGAATTTCTTGAATGAATTTTCGTTAAGCTCGTGGAGATATTCGTGAAGTCTTGGTCCCCAGAAATAGTGTTCACCACCATAACCGATAAATTCACCAACAAGCGGATTGCCGTCAGGGAGTCCCTCTACCTTTGAAATAAGGTTGATAACGTCCATTCTGAAACCGTCAACGCCCTTCTCGAGCCACCAGCAAACCATTTCAGCAATTTCTTTTCTCATGTCAGGGTTTTCCCAGTTAAGGTCCATCTGCTTTGAGGAGAAAATGTGCATTGCCCACTCATCAAGTTCAGGATAGTAATTCCAAGCTGAGCCTGAAAAAACAGATGTCCAGTTATTTGGAGGAATTCCGTCACCTTTGCCCTTACGGAAGATGTAGTAGTCTTTATATTTTTCGTCCCCTGCCAATGCTTTCTGGAACCATTCGTGTTCGTCCGAAGTATGATTTACAACAAGGTCCATAACGAGTTTCATTCCCCGTTTATGAATTTCTTCCAGCATCTGGTCAAAGTCTTCCATTGTACCGAATTCAGTCATAATCTTACGATAATCACGAATATCATAACCCATATCATCGTTAGGTGAATCATAGATAGGGCTGAGCCAAAGCACATCAACACCTAAATCCTTAAGGTAGTCAAGTTTTGAGATAATACCCTGTAAATCACCGATACCGTCACCGTTTGAGTCCATAAATGAACGAGGATAAATCTGATAAATTACAGATTCTTTCCACCATCTTGGGTCAACTTCGTTTTTTGTGATAACCTTTTCAGGTGTTAAGTTCAAAAGGTTGCAGATATGCTCAATAGTTTCCATTGGAAGCTTGTCACCCAAAAGTTTTGGGATAGTTTTCAATTTCATTTTGCCCACAAGAGGATTGTGGATAACTGCACCAGGGATACCGGTATGGTAAGCTACCATTTCAACAAGGTCGTTACCAACAGGAGTATTCATAACATCTTTTAAGGTGCTTGCAGGAGTAATTTTCATAAAATCTTCCTTTCCAAGATTTGTAACTCAATTATTATACAATATAAAATTATAAATTTCAACAACATTGAAAAATATAGTTTTATATGGTAATATAAATAAAATGACTACAAAGGGATGATTTTTATGAAAAAGATTTTAAGCATTTTACTTGCAGTTGTAATGATATTCAGTATTATTCCCCTCTCTGCATCTGCAAGCGACACAAAAGCAACTACATCATTAACGATTACTGATATTCTCTACACATTCAAAAACATTTTCGATAGTTTTTTAGGTTTGCTTGGTGGAGATAAAAGAGTTGATGTGGAAAACTACACAGAATATCCTTGTGAAGTGCCTGGACTTGATGACGGTTTTATACCTCAAGGCATTTGCTATGTTGAAGAATTAGGTATGTTTGCAATTAGTGGTTATATGCCTGATGACAAAGATGGAAACGAACAATACTCAAGAATTTATTTTGTAAACCCTGATACAAACGAAAGTAAGATGTTCATTATTGACAAATTCACAGGTCATGCAGGTGGAATTGCTTCAAATGGTAATGACCTTTGGATTTCATCAGGTGGCAGTTCAAGTTCCAATGGCAAAATCTATCATTTTACAGTTGATATGTTCACAGGTGAAAGTGGTTCATCAGTAAAATATGACGGGTATTTTTCAGTTCCTGTTAAAGGGTCTGTTCTCTACTGTGATGGTGATAAGCTTTGGGTTTCTGAGTTCTATAATAATGATAAAGACAGTAACAAGGTAAACACCGAGCATCACAAAGGCAAAAATCACGCTTGGAGCTGTGGTTACAAATTACCATTGGATGTTGATTACTCTGCAAAGGAAACAAAGGCTCCTGATGTTATTCTTTCAATTCCTGACAAAGTTCAAGGAATGTCAATCACCGCTGATGGTGAACTAATTTTCAGCACATCTTACGGCCGAAGAAATGACTCAAGAATGTATGTATTTGAACCATACACAGAATGGGATATGGAAACTGTTTCTGTATTCGGTGAAGACGTTTCTGTGTATATTTCAAGAAAGAAGAATACTGTTATAAGATTTAAAACGCCAACCTTAATGGAAGGCATTGATTATCACGACGGAAAGCTCTATATTGTATATGAATCAGGGGCAAAACAGTATTCCGACGCAAAAGAAATAAATAAAAATATCTGGGAATTGGATATTGATAGTATAATCGGATAATTCATATTGACAAATTAACAAACTGAGAGTAGAATTCTAATTGCAATCTGGATAAGTGGTGGAGTCTGTCATAGAACAATGTTGTTCTATTTGTTAGGATTGCTTTGAATTAATTTTTATTCCGAATTACGACAGAGCTCGCAAGGGTTCTGTTTTTTTGTGCAGACTCATATTATGTTTTTTGGAGGTTTCACATTATGAGTCCAATCACCATTACGGCTCTGGTTATTTTTGCAGTTACATATATTCTTATGTTAGCTTTTCAGAAAATCAGACCGTATATCACAGTTACTTCAGCAATCCTATTTGTAGCACTTGGTATTATTGCTACTGCAAGCCCAAATCTTTTCGGTGAGGGATTTTTCAATATTGGTCAAGGAACTTATTCATACGGAATCAAAGATGCTCTTGGGGAAATTGACTGGAATGTTATTATGATGATTGCAGGTACAATGGGTACAGTTTATCTCTTCATAGAGTCAAAAATGCCACAGCTTATGTCTGACATTCTTATTTCGAAAATGCCTAATGTTAAGTGGACAGTCGTTGCACTTTCACTCTTTGCAGGTATTGTTTCAGCCTTTGTTGACAATGTTGCAACTGTTCTCATGATTGCGCCTGTTGCTCTTGCATTTTGTAAGAAAATCAACATCTCTCCTGTTCCATCAATCATTTGCATTGCTGTTTCTTCAAATCTTCAGGGTGCCGCAACGCTTGTTGGTGACACAACATCAATTCTTCTTGCAAAACAGGCAAACCTTGATTTCTCAGATTTCTTCGTGCACGATGGTCATGTTGGTATGTTCTGGGTTGTTCAGGCAGGTGCTATTGTTTCTGCTCTTATCATTCTCTTTATGTTCCGTAAAGAAAACACAAAAATTGAGTTTATCTCACGAACAGTTGTTGAGGATAAATTCCCAACCATATTGCTTGTTGGCACAGTTTTAGCCCTTATTGCTGTTTCATTTATTCCTTATAAAGACAACGCTGCAGAAGGTCAGCTCTACAAGCCTGACATCACAAATGGTATTATCTGTATTGCATTCTTCCTCGTTGGTCTTCTTCGGGAGGTATTTGTCAAGAAGAACAAAGATATTGTTAGAGCATCAATCAAGGAAATTGACTGGTTTACAATTGTTCTCCTTACAGGATTGTTCGTAGTTATTGGTGGAATTAAGAATGCAGGTGTTATTGATATTATCGGTTCAGCGATTGCTAGTATCGGTGCAGGTTCACCTTTCTTAATTTTCACAATTATTGTCTGGATGTCAGTTCTTCTTTCTGCATTCATTGATAATATTCCTTACACAGCAACAATGCTTTCAATCGTTCCTGTTATTGCTGAAAGCATAGGAATGAATCCGATTCTTCTATACTACGGCCTTCTTTGTGGTGCTACACTTGGTGGAAACCTTACACCAATCGGTGCTTCTGCAAATATTGCAGGTATCGGTATTCTCCGTAAAGAGGGATATGAGGTTAAGAGTACAACATTTATGAAATACGGTGTGCCATTCACAATGGCAGCTGTTATTACCGGTTATCTCCTTCTCTGGGTTATCTGGGCATAAAAAACATTATATATATTCTAAGCCAGGCTCTAATTACAGCCTGGCTTTTGTTTTGAGTATATACACATTTTTACATGAAAAAACACCGTATCGGTTGATGCGGTGTTTTTATATTTTATTTTGCAGGCATTGCCTGTCTTTCTGCTGAATATTCTACTTCAATTGCTTTCTTGAATAATAAGTAGTCGTACTTAGGAATCCAGTCATCGCCTATTTCTAATGAAGCAAAATCTTCTTCGCTTACAGCAACATTAGCAACTGTAACGCCTTTAAGTTCACCATCTTCTTTATAGCATGTATCCCAGAAAGCATGGTGACCAATTTCTGTTACAGATGATGGGATGTAAATGTACTGTAAACTCTGGTTATAGCTGAATGCGTCAGAACCGATGAATTTAAGTCCTTCGGGAAGTGAAATATAAACTTCACCGAGTGCATCCTGTGATGTGAAATGAGGGTCTGTTACATCAGCTGACTTATATGTAAAGATGCTGTGAAGTGATGGAGTTGTACCCCACTGGTCAACACGTTCATGAAGCTTGAATACAGCAAGTGTTTCAATAGTTTCAAGACCTTCCGGAAGATAGATTGCACGAAGGTTTGCGTAGTTGAAGCACATTTCACCGAGTTTCTTAACAGTTGAAGGAACAACATAAGTCTGAATATCTCTTTCGTATTCAGGAGTAACTTCATCTCTGTAAAGTTCTTTTTCGTATCCGTATTTCTGACGAAGATATTCATCATGGTCACATGGATAGCAGAGAATTTCTGTTTTATCCTTGTTGTAGAGAACACCGTCAACGTCGCAGTAGTTAGGATTGTTCTCATCAACCTCAATATTCTGCAATGCCCAGCATGAATAGAATGCCTTACCATCAATATCAAGGACATCCGGACCAATTTTAATAGTCCTGATTTTATCGTCACAGTTAAGAGTAAACTGTCTTACAGAAGTGATTGGTTTTGTTGCATCCTTAACAACCTTGAAGTTTGTTGCAGGGTCGTTGTTGCCGGGGATGTACTCAATATCAGAAACATAGTCGATTTCAAGTTCGTAAAGATAACCGGTATTACTGAATTTTGAGAATTGGTAACCGCCTTCAATTTTCTCATATTCAAATGTTTCGTTCTGCAATGCAAGAACGGAGAAAAGCATTGAAAGGAAAACAGAAATAACAATAACGATTACAAAGATAGCCTTTTTCAAATTATAATGTTTGTAAGGCTTGTTAATATGAGGTGCTGCAAGACCTTCTACCTGGTAAGTCCATATTTCGTCTTCAGGAATGTCAAGCTTGATATCTTCTTGTAAAGCAATACCCTTTGCTTTCTTTTCTTTTTTACTCATAAAAACTCACCTCCATTAACCCTTATAGCTGCCAGCTGTTGATTTACCAGCTTCTTCTGCTTGTTTTTCAGTAACTTCTGCACGGCGCTTAAGAACTTCCATAACAAGATTCTGTTTCTTGTTGTCGTAATCCCAGAAAAGGTATGGAATTGTCATGAGGAAGAAACCGATTGCGTCAACAATAATTGGAACAACAACGATATTTCTTCTTGAACCGTCGAAGAAGAGAATTTCCCAGTTACTGTTGAAACCGTATTTGAGCAAGAAGATTGGAATAATAAGACCAACGAATGATGTGATAGGTCCTGTAAACCAACCAAAGATACCGGTGAAGCTTTCAAGACGTTCACCTGAAAGGTACATCTGATAGTCACTGATACGAACACCCATATCGTGACCTGCTGTTGTAGGAACTGTTTTTGTCATTTCCATGAAGAAAAGAACTACGATACAGATTGTACCACAAAGAGCAAGATTATCACCAAGAGTCCACATTGCAATAGCGATAACAGAATTACCGATTGCACGGCTTAACTGATAGAAAATCATAATCTGTTTATATGAGAATCTCTTAAGGAAGTATGGTGATAACAAATCAGGTGGAGTACCTGCGAATGAAACAAGTGCTACCAACAATGAGTATGGAAGACCGCTCAAACGGAATGTATAGAAGTAAAGAATAGTTGCGAATGGCAACATACCATTACCAAGTGAGTCAATAAGACCAACGATTGTGTTAATCAACAAATACTTATTTTTAAGAACACCAAGCATACCATCCCAGAACTTAATCTGAACTTTTTCTTCAATTGGTGGCTGTGGAATTCTCTCCTTGATTCTGCCTGCAAGACCCATTGTGAATGCTGCTGAAATACAGAATGTTACAGGAATAACCCATCTGTAGAAGTTAATATCTGCCCATTCGTGACGGAGCATACCAACAATTGCAGGAAGGATAATTGCAAGAATTGAGTTGAAAATATGTGAAAGTTTTACGGGATAGCTACGAACAAGAATTCTTTCCTGAAGGTTTGGACTGATTCTCTTTGAGCATTCTTCAAGAACGTTACCGAAACCGAATACGTTATATGTAGCGAAAAGAAGGTTTGCAACCCAAACACGAGTAGCAACGTCAGCAATGTTATAAACAGGAAGCCAACCAATAAGAATAACCATTACGCACTTTGGAATAACGTCGCAGTAAAGGCCGTACTTATATCTACCATATTTAGGAATAAGTTTTTTACGCCAGAAAATGTTTCTGGCACCTACCCAACCTGAATACAGGAAATGTGTACCAAAAGTTTTAAAGCATGCCGTGGCATTCATACCCTCAAAGCTATTAAGCATTGTTATGAAAGAACCGGATTGGTCGAACAATCTTGAATAGTCAAATAACAATGTGGATATACCAAATGCCATCATAAGACCGTAAACAAGGTAAACTTTTCTTTCTTGTTTCTTTGGCAAGAAGCCCAAGTTGTCGCATACATACCACCAGATAAGGGCTGTAATATAACCGAGAGGCATATTAAGAAGACCGATAACTGAGAATGTAAGATAAGGCAACTTATAGTGGTGCATAATGAGGAAACAGCTTGACCAGAAGCCGATATACTCAAGTGTTTTTGCACCTGTGTAGTTTGCGCCGACGCCAATAACTACGTCCTTATATTCTTTATAAGGAACATATTTACCTTCTGCCGGGGTGTTCCAATGAGTTTTGATTTCAGTACCTAAATCTTTTACTTTATCAAGTACACTCATTTTTTCACTCTCCCTTTCTAATATAATCGATTAATTTTACCACAAATCAGGTTTAATAACAATGGAGTTTCAACATTTATTTTTTCTTTGTAGAGTTTCAACAAAAAAAGAACTTGTTACTTATGCAACAAGTCCTTTAGTGTTATTTCTGTATAATATCCTGTACTTGGGAAATGTCTGTTATTTCATAATCTACTCTAAGATTATTGGTGTTTTCTCCACCATGTGGATTATACCAGCAACAGAGTATATCTGCGTTATTTCCACCACGGATATCACTTGTAAGAGAGTCACCGATAATCATAACTTCGTCGTGTTTGAATCCGCCGATTTCTTTCTGTACAACATTAAAAAATTCAATTGAAGGTTTTTCAAAACCAATCTTATCGGAAATGAAAACTCCGTCAAAGATTCTATCAAGACCTGATTGCTTAAGCTTTCTATCCTGTGCAACAAATGTACCGTTTGTTACTGCATATTGTTTTACTTTTCCTTTAATACTCTGCACAGTTTCAAGTCCGTTATCACAGAAGAAAACCTTATCACCGAGACGGTACTGGTATTCAAGGTTGAATTCATCGATTTTATCGAACTCAATCCCCTCTTTTTCAAAAAAACTCCACAAATCGACCACGAAGCACCTCAGGTTTTGTAAGTTCATTTCTTTCAAGCTTTTCCCAGTACTTCCTGTTGATTACCGAATATCGCGAAAGCATTTCGTCAGTACATTCACCGAGTGAAAAAATCTCAAAGCACTTTCTTATACCATACTCTTCAGCTTTAGAGAAATCGAGGAGTGTACCATCAATGTCCCAAAGTAATGTTTTAATCATTTTATCCACCTATTATTCCAAGACCTTCAAGCAAGAACTTAACACCCATCAAAACAAGAACAAGACCACCTGCAAGTTCGGATTTATTCTTATATTTTGCACCGAATTTGTGACCGATGAACACACCAAGTGCAGAAAGTAAAGCAGTTATCACACCAATAAGAGTTACTGCAACAAAAACTGTATTTCTTTCATATTCAAGGGCAAATGCAACCCCAACTGCCAATGCATCAATACTTGTAGCTATTGCAAGCGCTGTTAACTCCTTAAGGTTGAGTTTACTCTCACAACAATCACATTCATCTTCACCGTGGAATGATTCGTAAACCATTTTACCACCGATAATCAGGAGGAGAATAAATGTCACCCAATGGTCGATGCTTGTAATGTAATCAGCAAACTTTGAACCTATAAACCAACCAATGAGTGGCATTCCTGCCTGAAATCCACCGAAAAATATGGCAATAAGTGCAGTCTGTTTATAATCAAGTTTTCTCATATTAAGACCTTTACATATTGCGACAGCAAAGGCATCCATAGCAAGACCAACTGCGATAATTACTAATTCCGACATAAAAACTCCTTGAAAAAAGGCTCATATATATGAGCCTTAAATTACCTTATAAAATGATATCATCATAGCATTTGTTTGTCAAGAAATCTTCATTCGCAGACGAAGCTTATCGCTTATCATTGCAATAAATTCTGAATTTGTCGGTTTGCCTCTTGAGCTCTGAATTGTGTAACCGAAATACGAACTCAAAACATCCACATCTCCCCTATCCCATGCTACCTCAATAGCATGCCGGATTGCACGTTCAACACGTGATGCAGTTGTTGAATACATTTTAGCAACTGTCGGATAAAGCACCTTTGTAACGGAGCTCATCAATTCTCTGTCATTTATTGAAAGAACAATTGCCTCACGAAGATACTGATAACCCTTTATGTGAGCAGGGACACCAATCTGATGCATTATCTCACTTACAGTAACCTGTAAATCATTAGTATCTCTACTCTCCGATGAATCTCCTTTACTCCATCCTGTAAGTTGTGAAATTCTCTGTGCCAGCATATTTATATCAAAAGGTTTGAGAAAATAGTAATCTGCACCTGCTGACAAAACCTCTTGCTCAAATCTTTGATTATCCGAACTTGACATTATCATTATCAAGGGTTTGCTTTCATCATTTGGTATTTCATTTATAACAGCCAATGCATCAAGATTTGCCATAAATGCATCCATAACTACAACGTCAACATTGCCACCTGAGACTTTTGAGAGCACGGCTTTTCCATCTTTTGGAATCAAAGACACATCACAACCATAAGTACGTAATACATTTGCACAATTCCTTCCAAATTCACTTCCCTCACCTGTCAATAATACTTTCAAATTGCTTCCCATTTTTGAAACCTCCATATTTTAAATCGTTGTTTGATTTCTTATTTCTGCCATATTTTACCATATTTGGTAATTATTGGCAATACTTTTTATAGTTTTATTAGAAAAAACTTTTCGACAGGTTTTGCGTGTTGGGGTAGATAGAAAATGAAGGAAAAAGATAAAATCCTGCAAAAAACATGTATAAAAACGAAAAAATTATCAAATAAAATCAAATGATTATACTTTTATACAGTTGTTTTTTAACAAGGATTTGAACTTTGAAATTGTCGAAAACTTTGTTGAAAATGTTTAAAACTAGATAACACAAGGGTTTTTACTGGTAAATATTGCATTTTATGTAAAGTAAAATCCTTTACATTTTAAAAACAAGTAAAAAAAAATGTGTGTATATACAACTGCATATACACACAAAAAATGAAGGATAAATTTCAAACCCCCAAGGGAACATCCTCAGGGGTTAAAAATACATTAATCTCTTCTAAGAGCTTCAATTGGTGGGAGTTTTGCTGCTCGTTTAGCAGGATAAACACCAAATATAATACCAATTGCAGACGAGAAACCAACTGCAAGTGCAATTGTTGCAGGTTTAACAGTAAGTGGCACTTTCATTATAAATGAAACAAACGCTGCTGTTGCAACACCCAATAACAATCCGATTAAGCCACCTATCAAACAAAGAATAATTGATTCTGTCAGGAACTGGAACATAATTGTTCCTGTTTTAGCACCAAGAGCCTTTCTGATACCAATTTCACGCGTACGTTCGGTAATGGAAACAAGCATAATATTCATAACACCGATACCACCAACGATAAGTGAAATTGCACTTACGGCTGCAATAAATATTGTGAAAACATTGATAACAGTATCAAGAAGGTCAATATATGTTGCCATATTAGTTACAGTATAGCAATCTTTTTCGTAGTTATCATGTAATGAGTGTACACGATTAAGTGCTGCTGTGCCGATACCATCAAGCATATTCTCGTCAACAGCAGTAATCTGAAGCATATCATATCTGCTACTTGATTTTCCAAGAAGAGTTGCTGACACAGGAGCAGGCATTAAAAGCATACAGCTTGTCATCTGCATACCGCCCATCATTGAACCCATACTACTCATCATTTCTTCGGTGTCAAGATTCATACTTGCCATAATATCAACAACACCAACAATGCGTACAGAAATTGTCAAGTCATTGGATGTACAGCTTACGCTCTCACCCACAACATCTTTTCTTCCAAAAAGTTGTAATGCGCTACCAACGTCGATTACACCAACATTTTTACCTTCAAGGTATTCCTCCTCGGTAAAAAATCGACCATACATCAATGGAGTTCTCATAAGCATCGCCATATCGGTATTACATCCGATTCCCATAAGAATACCTGTCATATCGTTAGCACTCATCTGACACATTGCGATTGATTGCATAGACGCATACTGAACGCCTTCAAGAGTTTTAATTGCAGCAATATCCTTGTCAGTAAAATAATCGTCCTCATCAGCCAAATTTGCATTGACTGTAAGAGAAATTGCACTGTTACCCATATCACGAATCATACCGACAATATAGTCACGTCCACCATTGCCAACAGTAACAATCGCAATAACGGAAGCAACACCGATAATGATACCCAACATAGTCAGAAGTGAACGCATTAGGTTTGTTCTTATGCTGAAAATGGCAATACGAATATTCTCTTTAATATTCAATATTCACACCTCTTTTATGCGTTTTTATCATTAACTTTTGTACCATCTACCATATTAGGGTCAGGACTTTTTACTACAATCTCACCCTCTGTGAGTCCGAGTATCACTTCGTAATTTGCTTCGTCAAGTAAACCTTTTGTTATTTTTCGTTTTGTAACAGTACCCTCTTTTTCATCATAAACAAATACAGAATAAACACCACTGTCGTAAACAACTGACTCTACAGGTACTGTCAAAACATTTTCAAGTGTACCAAGGATAATTTTTATATCAACATCAAAGCCAACTACAATCTTTGAATCAGGGTTGTTAATCTTAACCTTTACGATTGCACCTGACGCACCTGAAGAACCACCCATAAGAGATGTAATTGAACCAAGGTTCAATCCGCCCGAAGAATCAGCAGCTTTTGCACCTACATAAACCACTTCACCCTCATATTCAGCATCAAGGCTTGAAATTATGGCTTTCATACCTTTCTTCACTTTAAGAAGGTCAGATTTTCCAACTGTGACTGTAACAACCATATTGTCATAGCTTTCAACAATTACACCGGAACTCATAGGTGCTGAAGAACCATTCAAAAGACCTGAAATGATGTTTGCTGTATCGGAATCAATGCCACCACCGATTAAAGCAGATATATCAAAAGCTGAACCTGAGCTTTCTTTAACAGGAACAAAAGCTTCACCTGCTTTAATATTAACAGCAGTCACAACACCATCATTCTGTGCATACCAGCCATTTTTCATAGCCTGATAAGCATTATTTATTCTTTCATATTCCATAGCCTTAGCATCTTTCATCGCTTTTAATGCTTCAATAACTGAAGAATCAGCAGCCATAGTAGATACATCCTCTGCATAAAGTGCTGAAAGCTGTGAATTGAGTTGTGCCAACTCAAGATTCTTCTGCATAAGCTCCTTTTGCTTTGCTTCATCGACAACAGGAAGTTCAACCTGGGATGCTGCTTTTTTGAATCCGATTACCTGCTTTAATGACGCACCGTTAGAGAGCATCTGCATAGCAATCATATCAATCTGGTCATCAGGAATAGGAGCTGTTTCACCTGTTGAAGAGCCTTCAATCTGTGCGGTTAACTCTTTTATTTCTTTTTCTTTATCAGCAACCTGTTTTGAAAGCTTTTCGATTTCAGACTTAATCTCATTCTTTCTGTTTTCATTGTTTGCGGAAGATGAAACTGTGTCATTATATTCCTTCAATGCTTTATCATATTCAGCTTTTGCCTTATTAAGATATTCTGTTGCCGCTGAAACATTAAATGTTGCGATTTTATCACCTTTTTTAACAGAATCACCAACATCAACAAGAACCTCTTCAACAACAACACCCTGTATTGCAAGGTAATTATCTGTTAATCCTGACTCAACAGTACCACTGACATCAAGGTAATCCGTGATTGTACCGTAAGTCACTTTGGATAAGTCGTATTCAACTGGTGTTTCAGGTTTAAAATTAGAATAAAGAACATAAACCAACAACAATAAAATTGCCAATGCACCGACAATAATACCAATTTTTGCTTTAAGGCTTTTCTTCTTAAAATTCTTTAACAAGGAAATCACTGTCCTTTAAAAATATATTTTCATTATATTCTACTACAAAAATTAAATATTTCCAAGAAATATTTTGTAAATAAATTGTAAACTCACAACTTTTTTCATATAAATATATGACTATTTTCAATTTGGTGATAACTATGAAAAGATTATTGACAACTCTATTGGTAATTATAATTATATTCTTAACCGGTTGTTCAAAAGAAGAAAAATTTGGAATCGACCAATTCGTCGATAGAATGAACCATGAATATGACACTCAGTACAAGACTTCATATTTTCTATCTGGTAAGAACTCAGCAGAAGAAAACTGCCTTTTTTATGAATATGGAGATTATCTTTTAGTCCTCAGAATGAATGAAAGTAACCAGATTATCGGAACAAGTTTACTGACAACAAATAGAGAGAGAATCTCGGAATATCTTAATGAATTTTGTTTTATCACTTCCGTATTCACCGGGGAGGAGTATAACCAACAAATAGATATCTTAAACAGCTGTGGAATTTTAGCTGATAATATAAAAATGACCGACAGCAACTGGACGGTTACTGTCGGTAAATACAAATATTCTGTTGTTTGCAACAACTACAGTATTACGCTGTTTTGTGACATGATTTAATCAGTGATTACTTCCTTATTCTCTATGCCACTTAACGCCCTGTGGTGTATCTTCAAGAACAATACCCTGAGCTTTGAGTTCGTCACGGATTCTGTCAGCTTCTGCCCAGTTCTTATCCTTACGAGCCTGAGTTCTTGCTTCAATCATCTTTTCAATTTCGTCATCAAGACTTTCTGTCTTTCTGTTATATACAAGACCAAGAACACCTGTAAGCTCGTCAAAGAGTTTAGTTGCAAACTCAACGAGTTCCTTGCTTGGAGCATCTGTAATAACTGTTGTGTTGATATCTTTAACAAGTTCGAATACCGCTGAAATGGCATCAGCTGTATTAAGGTCGTCATCCATAGCCTTAATAAACTGGTCACGACGAGATTCAAGAGTTGCTTTGATTGCATCTACATTTTCAGGAAGAATATCTGCAGCATTTTTCATTGCAAAGTCAAGGCTTTCACGGCAGTTGTAAAGACGAACAAGGGAAGCTTTGCACTGTTCAATAATATCAATGCTATAGTTGATTGGACTTCTGTAATGTGAAGAAATAAGGAAATAACGGATTGGCTCATAACCATATTCGTTTGCAACATCACGAACTGTAAAGAAATTACCAAGTGACTTTGACATTTTAACATTGTCAACACTGATAAATCCGTTATGCATCCAGTAATTAGCAAATGGAACACCGTTGCAGCATTCGCTCTGTGCGATTTCGTTTTCATGATGTGGGAAAACAAGGTCCTGACCACCGCAGTGAATGTCGATTGTTTCACCAAGGTATCTTCTTACCATTGCTGAACATTCAATATGCCAGCCCGGTCTACCATGCCCCCAAGGAGATTCCCAGTATGGTTCACCTGGTTTTGCACTCTTCCAAAGAGCAAAGTCCATTGGTTCACGTTTTACTTCTTCAACATTAATTCTTGCACCTGCTTCAAGGTCTTCGAGAGGCTGATGTGAAAGCTTACCATATTCTTTAAACTGTTTTGGGCTGAAATAAACGTCACCATTATCTACTGCATAAGCATAACCCTTTTCAATAAGAGTGTTTACGATATTGATAATTTCATCAATATTTTCTGTTGCTTTTGGATGAACAGTTGCTTCACGCACATTCATACCTTTTGCATCTGTCCAGAATTCTTCAATGTACTTTTCAGAAACTGTTTTATAATCTGTTCCCTCTTCATTTGCACGACGGATGATTTTATCATCAATATCAGTGAAATTCTGAACAAAGTTTACTTTATAGCCACGGTATTCCATATATCTTCTGAATGTATCGAAAACACAGAGAGGACGAGCATTACCAATATGAATAAAGTTATATACTGTTGGTCCGCAAGCATAAACTTTCAATTCATTTGGAACAAGTGTTTTAAGTTCTTCTTTTTGTCTTGTGAGAGTGTTAAAAATTTTCATATCATTCACCTTTCTCATCTTTATATTTAGCTAATTCTTTTTCTAACCTATCAATTTTTGCATTTAATCTGCAAAATTCCTGTGACACAGGGTCAGGAATATGAACCTGGTCAAGATTATCAACTCGTTTTCCGTTTCGTTTTATCACACGGGCAGGAACACCAACAGCAGTTGAATTTGGTGGGATTTCATCAAGAACCACAGCACCCGATGCAATATTTGAGTAATCCCCTACTTTAAATGGTCCTAATACCTTAGCACCTGAGCCAATCATAACACCGTTGCCGATTGTGGGATGACGTTTCCCTGTATCCTTACCGGTACCACCAAGTGTTACACCCTGATAAATTGTAACATCATCACCGATTTCAGCCGTTTCACCGATTACAACACCGGTTCCGTGGTCGATAAAAAATCTTCTGCCGATTGTTGCACCAGGATGAATTTCAATATTAGTCTTCTTTACTGCTTGTTGAGAAATTGCACGAGCAATAAACTTCATTTTATGACGGAAAAACCAGTTTGCAACTCTGTGCATCCTTATAGCTTTAAGTCCGGGATACAAAAACAGTATTTCAAGAATACTTGACGCCGCAGGGTCACGTTCTTTTACCGTTTGTACATCTTCAATTAGTCTTTTGAACAATTTATCTCCTCCGAAAAAAAATAACGCCTTCATCTGCCAAAACAGACGAAGGCGAATAATCGCGGTTCCACTTCGATTTATAACTCAAATACTTTAACGCAGCTAACGGGTATGTATTTCCCCATACCGACTCACGAATGCACTTCACAAAGTATTTTTAATACGGGCTTTCAGCCGATGACCCATAATCTCTGATAAAAAACTTCTCTGCTACTCTTTTCGGTCACAGTCTTTATTCATATTATATGACATTTTATCACAACTTTTCACATTTTGCAATCATTTTGTGAAATCAATTATTTTTCTACTATCGTATAAGTAAATTACTCCTGAAACTACTGTCAGAATAGCAGTAATCCAAAGTAATCCATTGGATATTAACGACAAATCAGGTATTTTCGAAAATAACTCTGCTTCTGATGTTTCAAGTATAAAATACACTTCACCCAAAAGCATAATAAGAATTGTAAACACCATCTGACTTACAGTTTTAATTTTTCCCCACACATTCGCGGGAATTACAACGCCATTTGTGGCAGCAAGCATCCTGACTGATGCGATTGCAAATTCACGGGTTAATACAAGCATTACAATCCAGATGTTACAAAGCCCCATAAACATAAATGCTAAGAGTGCTGCTGTTGTAAGAATTTTATCTGCAATAGGGTCTAAAAACTTACCAAAATTTGTAATCTGGTTATTTTTCCTTGCAATGTGTCCGTCAATGGCATCTGTAATTGAAGCTATTGAAAAGATAACACAAGCAATTAAGAACCTATGTGGCAATGTTTCTATTAATATCGTCACAAGAAAAATAGGTGTAATTACAACCCTCGATACAGTTAATAGGTTTGGGAGGTTTAATTTCATACTACTTCCCCAATTAATTCGCCATCAATAGCGTTGATAATTTCCACCTCAACAATGTCCCCGTCAAAAAGTTCAAATCCACAGGTGAAATATATTTGTGTATCAATTTCAGGAGCATCCATATATGTTCTTCCATAATAAGAATCAGTATATGCATCGTAACCCTCAACTATGGTCTGTAGGGTTTTACCGATAAGTGAATCGTTGATTTCGTCAAGAATCACGTTCTGACGCTCATTGATAATATCAGCTCTTTCGGCACGAATTTCAAAATCCATCATACCATCAAGCTTTGCAGCAGGAGTACCCTCTTCCTCCGAATATGCAAAACATCCCATTCTTTCAAAACGCATCTCTTCAACGAATTCGCAAAGCTCATTGAATTGCTCTTCAGTTTCTCCAGGGAAACCTGCAATAAAAGTTGTTCGGATTGTTATACCCTCAACTTTTTCACGGATTTTATTAAGGAGAGCAGTAAGACTTTCTCTGTCACCATGACGATTCATTCTCTTAAGCACATTTTTATCGCAATGCTGGAGAGGAATATCCATATATTTTACAATCTTATCGTTACTTGCAATTTCATCAATAAGTGCGTCATCAATTCTTTCAGGATAAAGATACAAAAGTCGAATCCACTCAATTCCATCAATCTTTGACAACGCTTTAAGCAATGGCACAAGAGCATTTTTACCATATAAATCTTCACCGTAACGAGTCGTATCCTGAGCAACAACGATTAACTCTTTAACACCCTCGTTTGCAAGTTTCTGTGCTTCTGCCAGAATGCTTTCACTTGGCCTGCTACGGAATTCACCACGGATTGCAGGAATTGCACAATAAGTACAATGATTAGAGCATCCCTCCGCGATTTTAAGATATGCAGAATACGGTGGTGTTGTAAGAATTCTATCACCTTCAATTTTTAAGTCTGTTTTTGGAGGAAAAAGTTCAACCCTTTCACCATCAATTATTCTATTACAGATTTCACATATATCCTCATTAGCACCTATGCCAATAACTGCATCAGTTTCAGGGATTTCCTTAAAGATTTCTGACTGATATCTCTCTGCAAGACAACCTGTTACAAGAACTTTAAGGTTCTCACAGTCTTCTTTAAATGAAATCATATCAAGGATGTTTTCGATTGATTCGCGCTTTGCGTCTTCAATGAATCCACAGGTGTTAACAATAACAACATCTGCATCCATGGGGTCATTTACAATTTCAAAGCCACCTTTTTGAAGTTTTGAAAGCATTATTTCAGCGTCAACCTGGTTTTTGGGACAGCCCAAGGATATCATACCAACTTTTTTACTCATAAAATTAGTCCTCGTCAAATTCTTCAACAGAATTTAATGCTGATTTAATATCAGAATAAGAATAACCAAGGCGTAATAGCCCGTCTATTGCTCGTTTTCTGCCTTTTTCATCATTAATTTTGCCTTTATATTTTTTCTCAATTACTAATATAATACGGGTTTGAGTGTCAATGTCAAGAGATTCTATCGCATTTTCTGCAATTTCACGGTCAATTCCACGGAAAGCGAGTTCTTGCTTTATTCTTTTTACACCATAACCTTTTCTTTCGTAAAGCTCATTTGCTAAAATTCTTGCAAATTCTTCATCATTTAAAAGACCTAATTCCAAAAGTCGGTCACAAGCCTTCTCGGCAGATTCTTTTTCATAACCCTTTTCACAGAGTTTCTTGACAAGTTCTCTGGTGCCGTGTGGTCGTCGGGAAAGCAAATCAAGCCCTTTGTTATAAGCACGACGAAAACTGACCGCGCCAAGCAACTCGGTCAGTTCTTCATCATTAATCTCTTTATAATTTCTGTATTTTTCGGAATACCAGTAGTCACTATCTACCGTAGCACGATATTCCTCGTCAACATAGATATGAATCTTGTTGGCTTTACCTTCTTTGATAGAGAGTTTCATTATTCGTCATCCACAGCAATATCAAGAGTTGCTCTTGCTGCTGCTCTTGTTGTTGGAACTTTAATAATTTCAGACTGTTCGATTGGAGTGTTTGTTGGTTTCTTTACGCTTGCAAGCTCCTGCATTTTTTCACGAATCTGCTTTTCAATGTCGTTTGCAAGAACTTCATCCTGCTTAAAGAGAAGCTTAACATTTTCTCTGCCCTGACCAAGACGCTGTTCACCATAATAGAACCAAGCGCCACTCTTTTTAAGGATATCAAATTTAACACCAAGGTCAACGATTTCACCGATTTTTGAAATACCCTCACCATACATAATGTCAAATTCAGCTTCTTTAAATGGAGGAGCAACCTTATTCTTAACAATCTTTGCACGGGTACGTGAGCCTATAAACTCATTACCCTGACCTTTAAGCTGTTCAACACGACGAACATCGATACGCATTGTTGTATAGAATTTAAGAGCACGACCACCTGTTGTAACTTCAGGATTACCATAAACAACGCCAACCTTTTCACGAAGCTGGTTGATGAAGATTACAACTGTGTTTGACTTATTAATTACACCAGTAAGTTTACGGAGAGCCTGTGACATAAGACGAGCATGAAGACCAACATGACTATCACCCATATCTCCTTCAATTTCTGCACGAGGAACAAGCGCTGCAACAGAGTCAACAATAATAACATCGAGAGCACCTGAGCGAGCAAGCGCTTCAGCAATTTCGAGAGCTTGTTCACCATTATCAGGCTGAGAAACAAGCAATGAATTAACATCAACACCTAAATTCTGTGCATATTCAGGGTCAAGAGCATGCTCAGCGTCGATAAAAGCTGCCTCGCCACCTAATTTTTGTGCTTCAGCTACAACCTGTAATGCAAGAGTTGTTTTACCTGAAGATTCAGGTCCGTAAATTTCAACAATTCGACCTCTTGGAAGTCCACCGATACCAGTTGCATGGTCAAGAGAAATTGAACCAGTTGAAATAGCCTCAACATTGAGTGAACTATTTTCACCAAGACGCATAACAGCGCCTTTACCGTAATTCTTTTCTATTTGCAATAATGCAGTTTCAAGTGCTTTCTTTTTATCAGCCA
>CALBQZ010000125.1 GCA_937899735.1 uncultured Clostridia bacterium
AAAGCTTTTTTATTCCCCCGGTAGAACCGGGGGTTTTGTCTTTGCTGAAGACCAACAAAAAAAGTCACCCTACCATAATGTAGAGTGACTTCATTTTTGAGTCATAAATTTTAGTTAAGCACGCTCCGCTAAGCGCTCATTATTTTTAGAACTCTAAAAAGTATTAATTAAAAACATGTCAATTGCTTCTGTCATTTGAACTCCAATTTTCAAAGAGGAATTCCTTATCAACAAACATATTATAGCATATATGCATTGAAAAATCAAGGCTTTTAAATTATTTCTTGAGATTGCCATAAACTCGAGACCTTGCTCGAAAAAGTCAAGTTTGACATCACCATCAAGGTCAAATAATCCACCAAAAATGCCGTCATCGAACACAATTACATCTCCTTTTCTGATTACATAATATCACAGAATCAGAGATGTTGCACTTTATATTTTGAAACTTTGTTCTTAAAAACGGACTCTCGGGCAGGCACAGAGACCTGCCCCTACAAATAATTATCTCTTTTTACGATTCTTAAAGTCCTTGTCGATTTCGGCACTCCAATCATCTGCCATACATTTGCTTTCACGGACATTACAAACTGCTTTTGAAACTGTTTCGTACAAAACAGATGTGCCCTCGGCATCGGCATTGTAGTTAACTGCACGATTACGGTCGATGCCATAGCGTTTTGCTGTTTCAACTGCGTCGATATTCGCACCGATGAACAAGAATTCCCAACCGTATTTTTCTTTCTGTCTTTCAATCATCTGTTTAACCTTATCGGATGAATAACGATGACTTGCATTCTCCTGACCGTCAGTTGTGATGATAAAAATTGTGTTTTCTGGCACATCTTCCGGTCTTGCATACTTATGCACATTTCCGATATGATGAATCGCACCACCGATAGCATCAATCAAAGCTGTGCATCCACCAACAAAATAGTCATCCTCTGTCATTGGCTTGATTTTATCAAGGCCGACTCTATCGTGGATTACTCGGCTTTCATCATCAAAAAGCACAGTTGAAACGATGCAATCGCCATCCTGCTTTTTCTGTTTTTCAATCATTGAGTTAAAGCCACCAATTGTGTCTCTTTCAAGACCTGACATTGAACCACTTCTGTCTAAAATAAATACGAGTTCAGTTAAGTTTTTCTTCATTGTAAATTCCTCCAAAAAAATAATGTGATTGTGGGTTTCTTCAACCTTACAACCACATTATAACGAGTTATTTACTTGTAAAGGTCTCTTGGTGAGAGACTTTTTTACGGGTTGCCGGGTCGTCAACCCCTACATTTATACTCCCAACAGCTGTTGGTCAAATTGGTACAGTACTTCATTTACATCAAAAATAGTTTTGTAGTTACCTGTTTCGATGAAATACTGGATGATTACATCGAATTTGTTGCAATTTGATAGGCTGTAGCCTGCTGTTTTGAGCAGATGTGTTGTTTCGTCAAGGTCAAGTTTAAGACCGATTGCGAAAGAAATTGCAGTCAGTTTACTTGGCTTGTAATTCGGGTCACACTTGATTTTTGAGAAGGTCTTTTTGTTCACATTTGAGAGCTTGTATGCCTCAACATCAGTAACACCTTTCTTGTCGATATAGTAGAAAAGCGTATCTGCAAAACCCTTGTCCATCTGTTTGAGCATATCTTCAAGTGTTGATTCCTTGCTACAACATTCATCAACATCGAGTGGCATTGATGCACGAGTTTCTGCTCGTCTTATTCGTCCAAAAAATGACTCTTTGCGACTGTTCTCTACCAAAGGTACTGACTGAGAACTGCACATAAAATCGTTCTGCTCAACATATGTATCGTCGATATATGATGCCACATCGCAGAACAGTTTTTCGCTGATTTCAAACGATTTCTTGTCATAAACCACAAGGTAAACAAGCATCTCATTCTCAAAAAGGAAATCACTGATGACACTCGTTGCAATCTTCAATACAGACTGTTTTGGGAAGCCGTAAGTCCCCGATGCGATAAGTGGAAATGCTACTGTCTCGCAGTTGTTATCTTTTGCCAGCTTCAAGCACTCTTTGTAGCAGGACACAAGCATTTCTTCAGGGTTTGGGGATTCTTCCCATACCGGTCCGACTGTGTGTATAACATACTTGCAAGGCAGATTGAATGCAGGAGTAATTTTTGCTTGTCCCACATCACATCCACCGAGTTTTTCGCAATATTCCAAGAGTTCAGGACCTGCAGCCTCATGAATAGACAAATCTGTCCCACCACCCGGACACAAATATGTGTTGGATGGATTCACAATGGCATCACATTCGATTTTCGTAATATCCTGACGAATAATTTTAAGTGGCATAATTTTCTCCTTATTTCGGAATGCGATTAAGATACATTCCACCGTTTTGTTTTAGCCACAAGTGGCATTGTTTGTAATTAGGAAGGACCTTATCAATTTCTGCATAAAACTTTGCTGAATGGTTCATTTGCTTTATGTGGCACAATTCATGGACAACAATACTGTCA
>CALBQZ010000126.1 GCA_937899735.1 uncultured Clostridia bacterium
TAGATAATTGCCTTAAACGACAGAACTCGGCTTACAGATTTACTCATTTTTATAATTCAGGATGCTTTTTGCATCCTGTTTTTTTATTGACATTTTTTCTTAGAAATATTAAAATGAAAATATAAAAATTAAAGGGTGATGTTATGAAAAAGATTTTTGCTGTTTTAATAGCTGTTGTTTTGTTAATGGTTTCAGCGATGATTCCAGTTTCTGCTTGTACTGGTTCCGATAATGAGGCTCAGATGAGACCTGTTAATAAAAATGGGTTTGAAACGGAATATCCTTATGTTTTTGTTCATGGCATGGGAGGCTGGGGACCATCAAATCAGTTTTATAAGCTATCTCCATATTGGGGTGGTGGATTATCACTTTCTGATACTGATGTAATTAAAATGCTCAACGAGCAAGGTGTTGAGGCATATGCAGCTGAAGTTGGACCATTGAACAGTGCTTGGGACAGAGCTTGTGAACTCTATGCTCAACTTATGGGTACAGTTGTTGACTACGGTGAGGCTCATTCTAAAGCACATAATCACGATAGATATGGTTTTTCATATGAAGGAAGACCACTTATGGGTGAGCCTTGGGACACAACTGAGAAAATCAATCTTGTTGGTCATTCCTTTGGTGGTGAAACAATAAGACTTTTCACTTCACTTATGACATTTGGTTGTGAAGATGAAATTGCTGCAACTGGGGAAGATACAAGCCCGTTATTTATGGGTGGTAATGATAGTGTTCATTCCTGTATAACTCTTTCAAGCCCTCACAATGGAACACAGGTAGCAAATATTCTTTATGACCCAGGTTATCCACTGTATGGTGTTGTTTTCCTTTATAATGTAATTGGTTCAACACTTGGAAATGATTTTCTCGTTTTCTCACTTCAAATGAGTCACTTTGGACTTACACCTGCACAAGGTAAAAAACGTGTAAATATCAATATGAGAAGTGTTACGGAGTATTATTATGCAGAGGATAATTGCTATTATGATTTGACAATAAGGGGTGCAAAAGAACTCAACGAAAAAATAAAACTTTCACCAAATACTTATTACTATTCATACAGCACATCTGCAACTGATGAACTCTGTCCAGGTGGACCACAAATTATAAATAAAACTGTTACACCGATTTTCTATATTTCTTCGGGTATGATGCTGTTATCCCATGGAAAAACTTATGACGGTGTTACTATTGAAGGAAATTGGGCAGCACATGATGGCATTGTACCATTAGCAAGTGCATTGTATCCAGAATGTGATGCTGAAACAGCAAAATCTTATGAAGAAAGCATTGCTAATGGTGAGGCGATTGAGCCTGGAAGATGGTATTACATGGAAACTATGGAAGGTACGGACCATTTTGATTTCTGTGGTACAAGAGATTATCCTACAACCTATGATGATTTTTATTTTTCAGTGGTAGAAGTAGCAAATAGCAGATAAAAATAACATATTTTTAATTGGACCATATAATGAGTCGAGGTGATTTTATGTTTGACGCATTCATATGGTCCATTTTTGTGGTCTTGATTCTTTTGGGAACAGTTGCTTTTTGCTACATAATTATGTTAAAATTATTGTTACCTAAGTACAAACAAGAATATTATGTTCTTTTGCCTTACAATGAGCAATCTGTCAACATCAGAAATACAGTTTACGGAACCCGATTGAAGCTGAATTTATATGGTGATGGAGTAATTAGTAAAATAATTGTTTTGGATTGTGGTATTTGCGATATGGAAAAAGAAAATTTACTTGAAATTTGCAAGGAATGCAACGGGATTTATTACCTGAAACAGGAAGATATAAAGGAATTTATTAATGGAAGAGTTTGAAACAAAAATCAAATTAACAGGCACAGTCAACGACATAACATTTCGTAATGACACGAATGGTTATACAGTTTTTGATGTTGACACAGGTGATGAAGAAATCACCGTTGTGGGTACTGTTGCAGATATTAAAATTGGTGACAAAGTTGAACTTGTAGGTGACTACGTTTACCATTCGGTTTACGGAAGGCAGTTTAAAGCTGAATTCTGTAGTGCACTTATGCCTGAAACCGTTGAAGACCTTTATCATTATCTTGCTAGTGGTGTTGTTAAGGGTGTAAGGGAATCAACAGCATTAAAAATTATAGATAAATTTGGTGAAAAAAGCTTTGATATTTTAGAATACGAGCCTGAAAGACTTGCAGAAATTAAGGGGATTTCTCTTGATAAAGCAAGGAAAATTGGTAAAGAGTATAAAAATCAATGTTCAACAAGAGCGTTGATTATCAGCCTTTCAAAATATGGACTTAATACAAGTGAATGTCTTATGGCATTTGAAAAACTTGGTAATAGTGCAGTAGAAATTATTGAAAATAATCCGTATATTCTCTGTGAAGGCGAGTCAAGAATTTCATTTGAACGAGCAGAACAAATTGCTGAAATGTTGCCAAGTAAACCTGATTCTAAAAACAGAATTGAAGCAGGTGTGCTTTATGTAATAAGACACAATTACAGTAATGGTCATACCTGTTTGCCACTTGAGAAAATATTTACTCCATCCGCTGATTTACTAAATGAAACAAGAGAAAATATTGAAATCGCGGTTGATAATCTAGTAAATACAAAGCGTGTTGTTGTTGAAAAGATTGGAAACAAAGACTTTATCTTCTTACCAGAGGCATATAATGCTGAAAAAAGTATTGCAAGAAGATTAAGTGTATTACTTAAGTTTCCACCTGAAAATCCTATTGATGTAGAATCTCAACTAGACAAAATTGAAAAATCTTGTAATATTCAATATGCCGAATTGCAGAAACAAGCAATAATTACAGCTGTAAACAAGGGTATATTGATTTTAACAGGTGGACCTGGTACAGGTAAAACAACAACTTTAAATGGAATAATCAATATGTTTGAGAAAGATTTTCTCAAAATTGCTCTTTGTGCACCAACTGGACGCGCAGCACAAAGAATGACGGAGGCTACTGGTAGGATAGCTACAACTATTCATAGATTGCTTGAGGTTGAATGGACAGAGAATAATCATCCTGAATTTAGACGAAATCTTCGTAATCCCTTGGATTATCAGGCTGTTATTGTGGATGAAATGTCGATGGTTGATATTTTCCTTTTCTCAAGCCTTTTAGATGCTTTGCCATTCGGTTGCAGGCTTGTTATGGTGGGCGACAGTGACCAGTTACCATCTGTAAGTCCTGGAAATGTGTTGAAAGATTTGATAGATACGGGACTTTTACCAGTTGTTCAGTTAAAAGAGATTTTCCGTCAATCACTCCAGAGTAATATTGTCCGTAATGCTCATTCGATTGTAAATGGCAAACAGGTTGAAACAGATTATAAGGATGGAGATTTTTACCTTTTACAACGTCATTTTCCACTTGATGCTGTGAGAACGATTACGGATTTGTGTGTAAAAAGATTACCTGATGCTTACGGATTTGACCCCACAACACAGATTCAGGTGCTCTGTCCATCAAAAAAAGGTGAAACAGGTACATATAATCTTAACCAAGTCTTACAGGAGTGTATAAATCCTCCTTCAAAGGATAAACGTGAACATAACACCGGTTATCGTCTTTTCCGTGAAGGTGATAAGGTGATGCAGACCAAGAATAATTATAATATCCATTGGGAGTCCGACAATGAAGAAGGTGACGGTATTTTCAATGGCGATATTGGATTTGTTGAAACAATTGATATGCGTCATGACGCAATTATTATCGATTTTTCGGGGAAACGAGCAACATATTCTAAAGAACAGCTGCAAGAAATTGAACTTGCATATGCTGTAACTGTACACAAAAGTCAGGGTAGCGAATTTGATGCAGTTGTTATGCCTGTGATTTCTGTGAATAGCAGACTTTGTTATAGAAATCTTCTTTACACTGCCGTAACTCGTGCTAAAAAATTACTTATTCTTGTTGGCACAACAGGCTGTCTAAATAGTATGATTGAGAATAACAAAACCCAATTAAGATATTCTGCACTTAAACATTTTATGCTTGACAACTGAAATGATGGGTGTATAATGTATTTAGCCAAGTAAATAGTATGGGTGCTGACGGTAAGTCGGCTGAGATTGAGGTTAATCCACCTCTGACCATTGAACCTGATACGGATAATGCCGGCGTAGGAAAGTTTTCATTCAGCCTTGCGGTATTCCTTGGCTGAATTTTTTTATTTGGAGGTAAAAGAGAATGAAAAAGAAAAATTTATATTGGTTGGCGGAAAGTGCAGTAATGATTGCCTTGGCAGCAGTTTTAGAACTTGTGTCAAAGTCAATTATTCCCGAATTAACTTTCGGCGGACAAATCACAATCGTCAGTATGCTTCCTGTTGTTCTTGTGGCTTGGAAGTATGGTATGGGTAAAGGCCTTGTTACAGGGCTTGTTTATTCTCTGGTGCAGATGGTAATGGGTGTAAGTACAATCAGTAAAATGATTATGCCTTCGTCTGATGAATATCTTGGCAGTTTGCTTAATATTGCACTTATGTTTATCTTTGACTATATACTTGCATATACAGTTCTCGGACTTTCTGCAATGTATAAAAATGTAATCAAAAAAGATGTAATTTCACTCGTTCTCGGTGCATTTACCGTTCTTTTGCTTCGATATATCTGCCACATAGTTTCAGGCTATATTCTGTTTGGAGCTTGGGCAGAATGGTTCTTTACGCAGGATGGTTTCTACTCATGGGGACAGACAATTATGAATACATATACTGGTAATGCGCTTTCACTTGTATATTCAATAATTTATAATGGTTTCTACATGGTTCCTGAAATTATAATTACTACAATAGTTGCTGCAATAATAGGAAAAATCCCACAGATTACAAAAACAAAATCGTAAAAATGAAAACTCCCTAAGCTACTTAGGGAGTTAATTCATTTATTCAAAGTTTCTGTCAAAGCTTCTGTATTGAATTGCTTCTGTAATGTGATATGTCTCAATTATTTCGGATTCTTCAAGGTCAGCAATAGTTCTTGCAATTCTCAAAACCTTATCATAAGCACGAGCAGAAAGTGATAGTCTTTCAAATGCAGTTTTTAATATCATTAAAGCACTTTCAGTCATTCTACAGTATTTATGGGTACTTGCAGCATCCATTTTCGCATTACAAGTGATTGTTGTACCTTCAAATCGCTTGTGTTGAATTGCTCTTGCTTTTTCAACTCGTTTTTTAATTTCAGCAGAACTTTCAGCTTTACTTGTGCCAGAAAGATTTTCAAAGTCAACAGGAGGAACATTTATGTGAATATCTAACCTATCAATAAGTGGACCGCTTACTCTGTTAAGGTATCTCTGTGCGACACCAGTAGAACAAGTGCATGGACGCGTGGGATGTCCGTAGTATCCACAAGGACATGGATTCATTGCACAAATCATCATAACAGAACAAGGATATTGAAATTTTGCCATAGCACGAGAAATACTAATAACACCATCTTCAATTGGTTGACGTAAGACTTCAAGAGTGTTTCTTGTGAACTCCGGTAATTCATCAAGAAATAATACGCCATTGTGTGCAAGGGACACTTCACCAGGACGAGGAATTGCACCACCACCTGAAAGTCCGGCAGGAGATACTGTGTGATGAGGAGAACGGAATGGCCTTGAACGGAGAAGTGAAATGCCACTTGGTAAAGCACCTGCTATTGAATAAATATTTGTTGTTTCAATAGACTCTTCAAATGTCATATCAGGTAGAATTGAGGGCATTCTTTTCGCTAACATACTTTTACCTGAACCAGGAGGGCCAACCATCAAAACATTATGTCCGCCTGCAGCAGCGATTTCCAATGCTCTTTTAACTTCTTCCTGACCTCGTACATCGGCAAAATCAGGGATGTTAATAGGATTATAATATTCAGTGTAGTTTTCGCTAGTAACTGGAGAAATTGTTTCAATTCCTGTTAAATGTTTTAAAAGCTGAAATACACTTTTTACGGGATAGACTTCAATGCCTTTCACAACAGCACCTTCGTTTATATTTTCAGCAGGAATAAAAATCTGTTTTATTCCATTTTTTTGTGCACAAAGTACCATAGGAAGAACACCATTGACCTTGCGCAGTTCACCGTCAAGGGATAATTCACCAATAAATGCCATTTCATCAGTAACACCTTTTAATTGCTCGTTAGCAGAGAGTAAGGCAATAAGAATTGGCAAATCATATAAAGGACCTTCTTTTTTTACATCAGCAGGAGCAAGGTTAACAGTAATTCTGCTCACTGGATATTGTAAATTTGCATTTTTAATAGCTGCACGGACTCTTTCACGACTTTCAGAAACAGCAGCATCGGGAAGACCCACAATATCAAATCGAGGTAATCCACCTGAAATATCTGCTTCAACTATTACCTTATATGCCTCAATACCAAAAAGTCCAAGGCTGATTATTCTTGAAAACAAATTCATCACATCCAAATTAAACTGTAATAATTATACATTATCGGGCATATTCTTTTCAATATAAATTTAAATATATGTTTACTTTTCATTGAAAATGGAGTAAAATATTGTACAGAAATTTTTGGAGGTCTTATTATGAATGATATAAATAAGCTTTATGATATTTGGCTTTCTTCAGCAACGGCAGATAAAGATTTAATTCCTGAACTTGAAAATGTAAAAGGCGATGAAGAAGCAATTCTTGACCGTTTTTATAAGAATCTAGAGTTTGGTACTGCAGGTCTTCGTGGTGTAATTGGCGCAGGTACAAACAGAATGAATGTATATACCGTTAATCAGGCAACCCAAGGCCTAGCTGATTATCTTAATGAAAGTTTTGAAAATCCATCTGTTGCTATTGCATATGATTCAAGAATTAAGTCAAAAGAGTTTGCAGAAAGTGCAGCAGGAGTACTTGCTGCTAACGGTATCAAGGTTTATATTTATCCTGAACTTGTGCCGACACCAATGCTTTCATTTGCTGTAAGAAGACTTGGTTGCTCATCAGGTATTATTATCACTGCAAGTCATAATCCATCAAAATATAATGGTTTTAAGTGCTATGACCCAAATGGTTATCAGATGACTGATGAAGCGGCAACTAAAACCTATGGCTATATTCAGAATATAGATATGTTCTCAGGTGTCAAGACAATGGACTTTGAAGATGCACTTGCAGAAGATATGGTTGATTTTATAGAAGATTGGCTTTATGAGGAGTTCTATGATAAAGTTCTTTCCACCCTCGTTAATAAGGATAAAATCAAGAAAGCTAATCTTAAATTAATTTACACACCTCTTAATGGTGCGGGTAATAAGCCTGTTCGTAAGGTTCTCAAAATGGCAGGAATCAAGGATGTAACGGTTGTTAAGGAACAGGAAAAACCAGATGGAAATTTCCCAACTTGTCCGTATCCTAATCCTGAAATCCGTCAAGCTTTTGAATGTGCAATTAAAACTGCTAAGGGAACTGATGCCGATTTGTTACTCGCTACTGACCCTGACTGCGATAGGGTAGGTATTGCTGTTCGTGATGGTGATGATTATGTCCTAATGACAGGAAATGAAGTTGGTGCGATGCTTTGCGAATATCTACTTTCTAATCTTAAAGAACAAGGAAAGTTACCTGAAAATCCTGTTGTAGTTAAATCAATTGTAACAACACCACTTATTGAAGCAATTTGTGCATTTTATGGTGCTGAAGCTGCCGATTTGCTTACTGGTTTTAAGTATATTGGTGAACTTATCACTAATCTTGAAAAAGAGGGTAAAGAAGATAGTTTTGTTGTAGGTATGGAAGAATCCTACGGTTATCTTCGTGGAATTCATGCGAGAGACAAGGATGCTGTTGTTGCTTCTCTTATGATTGCAGAAATGGCAGCTTTTTATAAACTTAAAGGAATTTCACTTAAACAGTTTATGGACAGTATCTACGAAAAATATGGAATGTATCTTAATACTGTTCTTAACTTTGCATTTGAAGGTGCAAGTGGAATGCAGAAAATGTCTGATATTATGAATTCGCTCCGTGAAAAAGCACCGGAATCATTTGCGGGGAAAAAGGTTGTTAAGATTTCTGACTACAAAACAAGTAAAACGGTTGATATCACAACAGGTGAGGAGAGTATTATTAATCTTCCAAAATCAAATGTGCTTTCCTATTCTCTTGTGGACAACAGTAAAGTTATTGTTCGTCCGTCAGGTACAGAGCCTAAGATTAAAATTTATATTACAGCTTGCGGAAATACAAGAAAAGAATCTGAAGAAAAAACAGAGCTTATTTCCAAAGATGCAACAAAGCTTTTAGGAGTATAAAATGAACAGAGATAAGTTTGTAAAAGGTACTGCAGTATTTTTGGCAGTTTTAATGGCTTTAAGCTCAGCATCAGTTTTACTTAACGTATTGTTTTTTAAATAGTGAAAAGACCACAGTTGTAGCTGTGGTCTTTTTATAGCTGTGTTTGTGTATTTTATACATAAATTTTTGTTGACAATAATAATTTTTGTGCTATAATTAGGATAACAATTTTAAGGTGTTTATCGTTAGTCTTTTTTGAGGTGATTTGTTGAATTTCATTCAGATGTGTGATAATGAGCTTGTAGAAAGTGCAAAAAGTGGTAACAGTGTTGCTTTACAAGTGCTTATTGAACGATATTCTGATAAAGTTCTTCAAAAAGCAAAGTCCTTTAAGAGTTTAATTGGAATAGAAAATGATGACCTTTATCAAGAGGGTATGATGGGTTTTGTGTCAGCTGTTTATTCTTTTGACAGTTCCCGTGATGTATTATTTTCTACATATGCGTCAACAGTATCAACAAGAAAAATGCTGTCAGCAATCCGTAAGATAAATAATACAGCAAACTTGCCACTTCAGTCATATATATCTATTGAGGATGAACAGGATTTGTTTTCTGATATTCCTTCGCCGGAGGAAACATTGCTTTCCCACGAAAGAGTTAATGAAATAAATAGCTTTGTTGAAGAAAATTTTTCTAAAAAAGAGAAAAAGGTTTTTAAATTAAGTGTTTTAGGTATGTCGTATGCTCAGATTGCTGAAATACTTGATTGTACTGAAAAATCTGTGGATAATACTATGCAACGAATTCGTCGTAAATTTCGCAGTTTTAACGGTGAATAATATGTAATATGCCCATTTCTTTTAGAGAGCATTGAAAAATGTTGCGGTGCAAATCCGTGTGGGGTAAAAATAAAAAATCAGTGAGGTTACTAAAATGTACGAAGACAAAACACTTGTCTGCAAAACTTGTGGAAACGAATTTGTATTCACAGCAGGCGAACAGGAATTTTATGCAGAGAAAGGACTTGTTAACGAGCCAAAGTCATGCAAGGAATGCCGTGTAGCACGTAAAAATGCTGCTCGTGGTGCAGTTGAATATCATACAACTGTTTGTGCAGCTTGTGGCGGTGAAGCAAAGGTTAGATTTGAGCCAAAAGGTGACAGACCTGTATATTGCAGCACTTGTTTTGAAAAAATTAAGAGCGAACAGGCTGAATAATTCATAAAAGATTAAGGCGCGGAGTTTTTACTCTGTGCCTTTTTTGTATATTTTTCTCTTATTGAAAAATAATAAAGTGGGAGGAAAATATATGGATTTTGTAAGAGCATTTATAGTTGGTGGATTAATCTGTGTAATAGGTCAGTTGTTAATTGATTACACAAAACTTACACCTGCAAGGATTCTTGTGTCGTTTGTTGTAATTGGTGTTATTCTTGGTGGTATAGGCTTGTATCAGCCTCTAGTTGATTTTGCAGGTGCAGGTGCAACTGTGCCACTTACAGGTTTTGGAAACACTCTTGTTCAGGGAACTAAAGAAGCAATTCGGGAAAAAGGTGCATTAGGAATACTTACAGGACCTTTATCTTCTGCATCTGTTGGAATTACTGCTGCCATGATTTGTGGACTTGTTGTAGCCTTTGTTACTAAACCAAAATCTAAATAGAGAAAACAAAAAGGACTGCTCATAATGAACAGTCCTTAGTTTGTATAAAACTTTTAAGCGACAGTTTCAGAAACGAATGTGTCGTCACAGCAAGAGCATGAAACATAGTTTTCAGCATCGTTGCCGATTACAACTCTTTTACTGTCAACGTATTTCTTTATGAGAATATAAGCTGCAATAGCAACAGCAGCAATACCAACAATAATTGCAATAACTTTTAAAGTCTTTTTCATAA
>CALBQZ010000127.1 GCA_937899735.1 uncultured Clostridia bacterium
CACCTCATCAGTCACTTCGTGACAGCTTATTACTCGCCTATCGGCTCAGACAGTGTTTCTGCTTTGCAGAGGTGTCCACTGGACACCCGCACCCTCAAGGAGAAGTCTATTTTAGTCGTGATTTAAAAGCTTTCTTCTGATGTCCGTACATACACCATAAAAATTTGTGTTTACATCATAATTTGAATATCTTAAAACAGTCAATCCTAAAGATTTTAAATATCCGTCTCTTTTAGCATCATATTCAATGCCTTGTTCTTCAAAATGCTGTAAACCATCAAGTTCAATAACAATTTTAGCATCTGCACAATAGAAATCTACAATATAATTACCTATCACTTTCTGTCTGTTGATTGTGATAGGTAATTCTTTTAAGCAGTCATACCAAAGATGTCGTTCTTCTTTGGTCATATTCTTTCTTAATTCTTGTGCATTTGTTTTTAGTTTTGGATTGTTGGTTTTATTCATGATAAACACCTCATCCGTCACCTGCGGTGACACCTTCCCCTCTAGGGGAAGGCATATCCGTAGCAATTTTACTTATTCTGTATTTTCGCAATGCTTTCTTCAAGCATAGCAAGTTTTTCGTTGTACTTTGCAAGCTTTTCTCTCTGCTCGTTAACAAGTGCTTCAGGTGCTTTTGCAACGAATTTTTCGTTGTTGAGTTTGCCTGAAACAAATGCGATTTCCTTAAGCACACCTGCTTTTTCTTTCTGGAGTCTTTCCAGCTCTGCCTTGAAGTCAACGAGTTCGTCCATTGGGATGAAGAGTCTTGCATCTTCTGTGATAATCGCAACTGCTTCATCATTTTCATAGCCCTTAACGAGCTGGACTTCACTTGCTGATGCGAGTCTCACAAAGAAGTTTGCACCCTCGGAGAAAGTCTTTTCGTAAGCAGTTTCAATGAAAATCTTTGCTTTCTTTGATGGTGGAACATTCATTTCTGCACGACGGTTACGAACAGCCTTGATAGCCGTCATAACTTTTTCCATCTCTGCCTCGTCAGCCTTAAATGAGAGTTCATCAGTAAATACAGGCCAATCTGAAATCATGATTGAGTCACCATCGTGAGGAAGTGTCTGCCAGATTTCTTCTGTGATGAAAGGCATAAATGGATGTAAGAGTTTAAGAGTGTTTGACATTACATAAACGAGAACTGCTTTAACAGTTGCTTTTGCAGTTGCACACTCACCGTTAAGACGGATTTTTGCGATTTCGATGTACCAGTCGCAGAATACGTCCCAGATAAAGTCGTAAAGCTTCTGTACAGCAAGACCGAGTTCAAATTTTTCAAGAGAATCTGTAACATCTTTTACAAGGTCGTTGTACTTAGATAAAATCCATTTATCTTCGATAGCAAGATTCTTTGGAACATAAGGTGCATATTCATTTTCATCAAGATTCATAAGGATGAAACGAGCAGCATTCCAAATCTTGTTAGCAAAGTTTCTACTTGCTTCAACTTTTTCGTCGGAGAAACGCATATCGTTTCCTGGGCTGTTACCAGTTGCAAGAGTAAATCGGAGTGCATCAGCACCATACTGGTCGATAATTTCAAGTGGGTCGATACCGTTACCGAGAGATTTTGACATCTTTCTACCCTGAGCGTCACGAACAAGACCGTGAATAAGAACTGTGTCAAATGGAACCTGTCCTGTATATTCAAGAGCAGAGAAAATCATACGGGATACCCAGAAACCGATAATATCGTAACCAGTTACGAGTGTATTTGTTGGGTAATAGTGCTTCAAATCCTCTGTCTGTTCAGGCCAACCAAGTGTTGAGAAAGGCCATAATGCTGATGAGAACCAAGTATCAAGTGTATCTTCATCCTGACGGATATTCTTGCTACCACATTTTGGACAAGCACTAATACCATCCTTTGTAACAACTGTTTCCCCACAATCGTCACAGTACCAAGCAGGGATTCTGTGTCCCCACCACAACTGACGAGAAATACACCAGTCACGAGTACCGTTCATCCAGTTAAGATAGTTCTTTGTGAATCTTTCAGGAATAAATTTTGTTTCGCCCTTTTCAACTGCTTCGATAGCAGGTTTTGCAAGAGGAACCATACGAACAAACCACTGTTTTGAAACCATTGGTTCAATAGTATTGTGACAACGATAACAAGTACCAACCTCATGCTTACGTGGTTCAACCTCTTTAAGGTAACCACCTGCTTTAAGGTCTTCAAGGATAGCTTTTCTTGCTTCCATTGTTGTCATACCTGCATACTTGCCACAGTCAAGAACTTCAGGCTCATTTTCTGTAGCACGTCCACTTGCAATAAGTTCGTCGGCAATTCTCTTATCTTCTGCACCTGTAAGATGACCGTCATAAGTAAATGTACGAACGATTGGAAGATTATTTCTCTGACCAACTTCAAAGTCGTTAGGGTCATGAGCAGGAGTGATTTTAA
>CALBQZ010000128.1 GCA_937899735.1 uncultured Clostridia bacterium
GAGCAAGAATTGATGTGTATGCTTCAATGAACTTGTTGATTGTTTCTTCTTTGAATAAGTCAGTTGAGTATTCTACTGAAAGAACAACTTCATCTCTTGTTGGGACAATATTAAAGTTTAAGTCACATTTAACTCCACCTAATTCAACTGGGATAGATTGAACTTTTTTATCACCAAATATGATTACTGGTAAAGCTTCATTCTGGTAAGCAAACATAACATCAAAAAGAGGATTTCTGTTGTTTGATGAGATACCAAGCTTCTTAACAAGTTCGTTGTATGGATATTTTTGGTTATCTATTGCAGAGATTGAGTTTGCTCTGACTTCTTGCATAAGTTCAGAGATTGTTTTGTTGCCTTCAGTATTTGTACGAAGAACAACAGTGTTAACAAACATACCGATAGTGTTAAGGAAATTACTGTTTCTGCCACTTATTGGCATACCAACACAGATATCTTCATTATGTGAGAATTTAGAAAGAAGAATGTTGTAACAAGCCATATAGTAGGCATAAGGAGTTATACCCAACTGTTTACACTTGTTAAGTATATTTGTGTTGAGTTCGTTATCTATTTTTGTATGTAGGCTTGTACCGTTAAAACTTTGCTTTTCAGGTCTTTGATAATCTGTTAGCAATTCAAGTTCGGTTGTTTCTTCGCTGAACACATCAAGCCAGTATTTCTCGTTTTCTTCTGTGTAGTTATCTGTAACAGCAAATTCACCATATTGAACTGCTTCAGGTAATTCTCTGTCCATATACAATTCATTAAGTTCTTTACATAACACAGTCATAGATTCACCATCAACAATGATATGGTGAATTACAAGCATAACTGTGTTGTTACAGTAACCAACTTTAAGAAGGGGAGCAGAGCTCAAATCAAATGGAGTGTTGAAAAGAGAAATGTCATCACTATCAAGGTTTTCTAACTTTATTGTTGCAGATTCATTAATAATCTGAACAATTTTTCCATCTCTGTTTTCAAAGCTTGTTCTTAAAGACTCATGACGAACAATTAGTTCATTAACTGATTTTTGAAGTTTATCAGTGTCTAAGTGTTCTGTCTTGAATGCTGCAAGGAGATTGTAATGCGTTGATTGTGGGCTCATAAACTGAGCAGTATATACACGCATCTGTGCAGCAGTTGCAGGAATAACAGATGAATATTCAATTTTTTCATCTGTTTCTTCTTTTAGTGTTAATTCTTTTGCAAGGTTCTGAATATCTTTTGCTTCAAAGATGGATTTAACGATAACGGTATATCCATTGTCTTCAAGAACACTTACAAGTTCAATAGATTTAAGCGAGTCGCCACCTAAATCAAAGAAGTTATCAAGTACACTTACGTTCTCAATATCAAGAACCTTTTCTATTGCTTTTGTAAGTATTGTTTCTTCTTTTGTTGTTGGGGCTACATATTCTGTTTCTGTATTAATGTTGTCAAGGTTGATTTCAGGTAATGCATTTCTGTTTGCTTTACCACTTGCGGTCATTGGCATCTTGTCAAGATGTGTGAATATATGTGGAACCATATATTTTGGTAATTTGGTATTAAGAATTGTTCTGAGGTCTTTTGCATTGTATTCTTCACCTGTATAGAAAGCGCAAAGAAGTTGTCTATCATCTTTGTCTTTGCGAACAACAACTACGGCACGTTCAATACCGTCGATGCCTTGAATTGCACTTTCGATTTCACCAAGTTCTATTCTAAGACCACGAATCTTAACCTGGAAGTCTTTTCTTCCTATGAATACAAGATTGCCGTCTTCTCGCCAGTATGCATGGTCACCTGTTTTGTAGAGTTTACCACTACCGAATGGATTGTCTATGAACTTTTCTGCTGTGAGTTCAGGGTTATTAAGATAACCTGATGACACAGAGTCACCGGCAATGCAAAGCTCACCCATTACTCCCATTGGAACAGGGTTCATATATTTATCAACTATATATACTTGTGTATTTGCTATTGGTTTGCCAATAGTGATTGCATCTGTGAATGTATCAGTATCAGCAAACATTGACCAGATAGGAACTTCTGTAACACCATAGATGTTGTAAATCTTTGCATCTGTCAATTCTTTAAGTTCGTTAAGATATGATTGCTCCATAGCTTCGCCACCAAGGAGAATTGCTTTGACATTCTTTAAGAATTCTCTTTGGTTTGGTTCTCTTGTCAACGCTTTAAGTTTAGTTGGTGTTGTTTGCAAGAACTGACCCTTTTCTCTTGTGAGAAGACGATTAAGTGCATATTGGTTTCTACATTCTTGTTCATCTGCGAGCACAACTCTTAAACCATTGACAAGTGTTGCAATAGTCTCAGTAACGAATATATCAAAACTACAAGTTGAGATTGAAACAATAGCTTCAAAATCATCTGTAATGATTTTACCAAATATGTTGTGTTCATTTTTTGAAATGTAGTTTACAACATTTCTATGTCTTGCCATTACACCCTTTGGTTGTCCTGTGCTACCAGATGTATAGATGCAATAGCAAAGAGAATCATTTGCCATATCTACACAAGGATTTGTTTTATTGTTAGTTGCTAAAAGAGAGTCTATATTTTCTTCTGACACAACAAGCTTTGCATTTGTGTCCTGACACATATATTCTATTCTCTCTTTTGGGAGTTCCATATCTATTGGCAGATATGCTGCTCCTGTTTTGAGTATGCCAAACAAAGCCGACAAAAGATAACTCTTTCTCGGTAACATAAGGCCTACAATATCACCTTTGCCTATTCCTTTTTCAATAAGGCTATGTGCTATTCTATTTGCTTCTTTATTAAGCTCTGCATAAGTAAGTGTTTTGTCACTTGCTACAAGTGCTACCTTATCTGGTGTTCTTTCTACCTGCTCTTCAAACAACTCATGGATACACTTATCTTTCTCGTATTCTACACTTGTATTGTTGAATTCTTTGATAACTTTTTCTTTTTCTTCTTTTGCTAATACAGAGATGTCTTTGATGAGCTTAGTTGTGTCAAGAGAGTTAAGAACAGAAATATATCCATTAACAAAGCTTTCGGCTTCTCTTTCTGTATAGAAGTCTTTTGCATAAGAAGTTCTGATTGCATAACTGCTTTCTTGTTTAAGTATTGTAACAGTGAGATTAAACTCTGTCTGTTCATCGAAAGAAACAAGCTGTGGAGAGAGTGGACCATTTGCAATCTCTGAACCGTCACCAGTGTAGTAGTTTTCAAATACAAACAATGAGTCTATTGATTTTGCATCAATACCTGTTTGCTTGTAAAGGTCAGCAAGAGACAAAATACCGTACTGGTTAGCGTTTGTTGTTTGTGTATGTGTTTCTTTTAAAACTTCAGCAAGAGTAGAGCTTTCGTTGGTCTGTATTCTTACTGGTACTGTATTGATAAATGGACCAACAGTATTCTCAATATTCTTAAGTGGAATACTTCTGCCTGATATTGTCTTATCAAAGATAACATCTTCAGAAGATGAGAATTTCTGTAAAGCGATACTGAATGCACATTCAAAAACAGAGTTAGGAGAAACTCGTGTTTCTTTTGCGAATTGTTCAATGCTTTGAGAGAGTTCATTATTCAATGGTGTTCTGAAAGAGATGATATCTTCGTTTTTAGAATTATCCTTCTTTTCTTTACCAAAGATATGTGCAGGTGAGCAATCTTCTAGCAAGTTATTCCAATATGCTGAAACTTCATCTGTATTCTGTTTTCTAATCCAGTTAGCATATTGAGCATAGGAAGTTTCTGCTGCAACTTCAGTTTCAACCTCATAACTTAAGCTTTCTATTGATTTACCGTTTTTAAGTTCTCCATAATATCTCTGTACATCGTTAATGAGAACGGGTAAGCACCAACCATCAAGAATGATATGGTGAGCATGCATAAGCATAAAGCGCACATCTGTGAAATCAATGATAGTAACTCTGAAAAGAGAATCCTTTTGTAAATCAAGAGATTTCTTTGTGTTCTCATTGACAATCTTATCCAATGCTTCTTGTGAGAAAATCTCATCTTTTGAAATCACAGTAAACGCTGGTTTTCTGTTTTCGAGAATAACTTGCTTAATAGCGCCTGTAGATTTAAGTACAGTAAATGCGGACTTAAGTACCTGATGACGAACAGAGAGTAACTCTACACTCTTTTCTAAAAGACTTAAATCAACATCTTTACTGATTTTTGATAAGTTCTGTAGCTGATATGTTTTTGTTTCTCTATTCTGGAAATACTGCGCATACATGCCTTCCTGTGATGGGGTTAAGGAGTTGATATCTTTAATATTGTTATTCATAATCATCCTCCTAATCAAATAAGTCGTTTAGTTCGTCTAATTCGCTTTGTGTAAGCGAATCATCAGAGAAGTCAGAACGAGTTTTAATAATAGTGTCAGTAGTGGTGCAGAAATCAACAATTCTTTCGATTTGTTTTATAATTTCCAAGCCAAGTTCTTCGCTGATGTTTGGTTTGTGTTTGCATTTTGGTACAGCGATTCCCATTGATAAAATATTGTCCATAACAAAACAACTGACATTAATCACACCTGGAAAAACAGAATGTCCTGCAAAAGCTATCAGTTTGTTTTCTCTGTTTTTATTTGATATGCTGTTTTTGTAGAAATTAAATAAGATATCAGTATTATTATGGAACCCATTTGAAAAGAGAAGATATTCAATACCATATCTAGGGATTTTTCTGAGTGTGTCTTTAGTTTCTACTAATTCATCAGCAATGTTTCCACTCTTGTTAACCATAACAGGATAGCAAGAAGTAAACCAACCAATAGTATGTTCAAGTGAAACAGGCTTGGGGAGTGGTGTTCGGCCGTGACTTTCGACCATGATACCAACAGTACCACCAGCAAGCTTGCCTGCAGCAAGACCTATAGCGGTTAAGAGAACTTCGTTGATTCTTGTTCCATATTTTTTGTTAACTTCATTAATAAGTTTGTTTGAGATATCTTTTGAGAAAGTGAAGTTGAATTCTTCTGCTTCGTTTTCATCTTCTTGTGCGTTAAAAGATTTAGCGTCATCGAGTTGCTTGTTAATGTTATCCCAATATTCTTTATTTTCATGAGTTTCAGAAAATTTTCTGAGCTCGTCATTCCACAACTTAAATGATGCTGATTTTGCAGAAAGAGAAGGCTCTTTGCCAATACTTATCTGGTTAACAACTATAGTGAAATCTTTCATAAGGATTTCCCAAGAAACCAAGTCGATAAGGAAGTGGTGTACTGTAATACAAATAAGATTCTCTTTTTCTGTTCTGCAGAAAACAAATTTAACAAGCTTATCATCAAGACGGTTGTTTGTTAATTGCTCTATTGCTTCATCTTTATCATTGATAGTGATTGACTGGAATGAATATGCCTGCCTTTTATCTGAAGGAATAATTCCTATTCCATTAGCGGTGAAGACACCTCTTAATATATCGTGATGAGAAACCAATATATCAAGAGCTTGTTTTACGACATCTTCGTTACAGTCTGTCGAAATGATACATGTATGAACAAAATCTTTTTCGATGGTCTCTCTTTCTTTAAGATATGCACGCATAATTGGAGTGAATGGAATTAAATCATTAACTTCATTCTGGTCATAGTTATCTATGTCGGCTGTTGATACCATACAGCTAACAATATCTTTAAGATTATCACTTTGCATAATATCAGCAACCTGAAGAGAGTAGTTCATATCTTCAAGTTCAGAAACAACATAGATAGCGTTGATTGAGTCACCACCGATATTGAAGAAGTTATCAAGCATACTTACTCTTTCAACACCTAGAACAGTAGAGAGAGCATTGCTAAGAGCTTTTTCTTTTTCAGTAGTTGGTTCAACATATTCTGTTTCTGAATTGATATTTGTGAAATCAATAGGGGGTAAAGCTTTTCTGTCAAGCTTGCCACTTACGGTCATTGGCATCTTGTCAAGATGTGTGAATATATGTGGAACCATATATCTTGGTAATTTTGTATTGAGAATAGTTCTGAAATCTTTAGCGTCAGTTTCAGCACCTGTATAGAAAGCACAGATATATTGTTCTCTGACAATTACAGCGCACTGAACTACACCATCTACATTTGTGATAGCGTTTTCAATTTCACCTAATTCAATTCTTTGACCATTGATTTTAACCTGGAAGTCGTTTCTACCCACATAGCAGATATTACCGTCTTCTCTCCAGTAAGCAAGGTCACCTGTTTTGTAGAGTTTACCTTCGCCAAATGGGTTATCTATGAACTTTTCGTTTGTAAGCGTTTCGTTGTTAAGGTAACCTTGTCCTACATTTACACCTGCAATGCAAAGTTCACCTGTAACTCCGATTGGTACAATGTTGTTGTATTTATCTACAATATGCAACTGTGTATTGTAGATTGGTTTACCAATAGGTACAGGGTCAATATCTGTTGGTACGCAAGCATAGTAGCTTACGTCAACAGCACATTCAGTAGGTCCATAAAGGTTATGTAACTGTACCTTGTTGTAGTCATAGATATTGTAGAATCTGTTAATACTGTTAGCAGTTAATGCTTCACCTGAAAGGAATACATACTTAACTGAATTGAACTTTTCTTGTTCTTCAGGATTGTTTTCAAGATATGTTAAGAACAAATCAAAGACAGATGGAACAAAGTGTAAATGTGTAACTTTGTTCTGTTGTGTTTCTTCGAGTATCTTAGCAGGTAAGAAATGTTCATCAGGTTTAGAAGCACAAAGTGTTCTTCCTGTAATACCCCACCAGAAGAGTTCCCATACTGATACATCAAATGTATATGGAGTCTTCTGAAGGATAACATCATTTTCTTCTAATGGATAGAAGTCATGCATCCAGAGTATTCTGTTAATAGCAGACTTATGACTAATCTTTGCACCCTTTGGATTACCTGTACTACCTGATGTATAGATAACATAAGCAGTATCATTTTCTTTTGCAAGTATTTCTGTCTTTGTTGGTTGTTCTGTACTGTTGAGAACTTCTGTTGCATTGATACATACGGTATTTCCTGCAAGATGACAGAACTTGTCCTGTGCAATTACTGCTTTAGCATTTGAGTTGGAGAGGATATATTCAATTCTATCCTGTGGATAATTAGGGTCAATAGGTAAGTATGCATTACCACCACGGATAATACCATATACTGCACCATACATTTCAAAGCTTCTCTCACAGATTACTGCAATTACGCTCTTTTCTTCATTTGTGATAGAACGCACTTTGTTATCAATTCTTTCTGCATATGCTTTGAAATCTGCAAATGTGATTTCTTTATCATTTGCTATGATACATACCCTATCTTTGTTTTCTTCACTTGCAGTTTCAAAAAGTGAATACAATGTTGTGTTCTCAGGAATGTTGTATGTGTGTTCTGTATTGTTGAAGGATGAAAGATTTTCTTTTTCTTCTTTTGCTAATACAGAGATGTCTTTGATGAGAATGTTTTCATTAAGAGCTTGAGCAAGAATTGATGTGTATGCTTCAATGAACTTGTTGATTGTTTCTTCTTTGAA
>CALBQZ010000129.1 GCA_937899735.1 uncultured Clostridia bacterium
GTAGAAATTGCCTTTTCTTCAGCGGCAAGAATACCCATATGACCACCTAAACAAGGTCCACAAGTAGGAGTTGAGAAAACTGCGCCTGCTTCAACGAAAATTTCAGCAAGACCTTCTCTTACACATTGGAGATACACATTCTGTGTTGCAGGGATAACGATACAACGAACATTCTCGTTAACCTTTTTGCCCTTAAGCACTTCTGCAGCAGCACGCATATCTTCAATTCTACCATTTGTACAAGAGCCGATAACTGACTGGTCAACATAAATCTTATCAAATTCACCAACAATATGAGCATTTTCAGGAAGGTGAGGGAAAGCAACTGTTGATTTAAGTGTAGAAAGGTCGATATCGATTACTTCATCGTAAACAGCATCTTCGTCAGCCTCGAAAATAACAGGAGTACGGTCTGTTCTACCCTTCATATATTCAAGTGTCTTTTCGTCAACAGGGAAGATTCCGTTCTTTGCACCACATTCAATAGCCATATTTGCGATACAGAATCTGTCATCCATTGAAAGATTTGCGATACCGTCACCTGTGAATTCAAGTGAACGATATAATGCACCGTCAACACCGATTTTGCCGATAAGGTGAAGAATTAAATCCTTACCACTAACCCATTTGTTGAATTTACCGGTAACGTTAACCTTGATTGCAGATGGAACTTTAAACCAAGCCATACCCGAAATCATACCTGCAGCCATATCAGTTGAGCCGACACCTGTTGAAAATGCACCCAGAGCACCGTATGTACAAGTGTGGGAGTCAGCACCGATAACTGTGTCACCTGAAATAACAATTCCTTTTTCAGGAAGAAGAGCATGTTCAATACCCATCTGTCCAACATCAAAGAAATTCTTGATTTTATATTCTCTTGCAAACTGACGAACCTGTTTGCAGTGTTCAGCAGATTTAATGTCCTTGTTAGGTGTGAAATGGTCCATAACAAGAGCAATTTTTTCTCTGTCAAAAACGTCTGTAAAGCCTTTTGCTTTCATTTCATTGATTGCAACGGGGCTTGTAACGTCGTTACCCATAACAAGGTCAAGACGAACATTGATAAGCTGTCCTGCCTCTACTTTATCGAGTCCTGCATGTGCTGCAAGGATTTTCTGTGTCATTGTCATTCCCATAATTATTCTACCTCTTTAATGTTTCTGTCGCCACTTTCAAGAGCAGTAAGACCTGAACGGGAAAGCTCGCAGATACCGTGTTTTTCCATTTTGTCAATAAACTTGTCAATAAGGCTTGGAAGACCGGTAAGCTCGGCAGTAATTGTTGTGTGTCCGATATCCATAACTCTTGCACCAAAGCTGTTGATAGTTTTAAGTACCTTTTTTCTGTCCTTATTAAGAGCGTGAACTTTAATAAGAAGGATTTCAGACTGAATTGTCTGACTTTCGTCAAGGTTAATAACCTTGATAACCTCTTCAAGACGAGATAACTGCTGTTCAACCATTGTTACTTTGTATTCTTCAACGTCGGAAACGATTGTCATTCGTGAAAATTCAGGACTTTCAGTTTCGGAAACTGTAAGGGACACAACATTGTATCCACGACGAGCAAAAAGTCCTGCAACTCGTAAAAGTACACCTGTACGGTTATAAACAAGTGCTGATAAATAAACTCTTTTAGTATTTTCCATTTTATATACCTCAATTTTAAGTGTAAAGTTGAAAACTGAAAACGTAAAACGTCGGGTCTGCGACGCTAAATTATATAGTCGTTTTCCACTTTCAACTTTCCGTTTTCCACTTTACGTTTATACTGTAATCTTATAAATAGTTGTTGTCTTCACAACCTCATCCTTATCAAACACACAGTTATAGAAAGAAGGTGTGTTTGTAGCATTTGGATAATACTGTGTTTCAAGGCAGAAGCCACAACGGAAGTCCATTGGAGTACCTGCTTTACCGATTTTGCCCTCAAGGAAGTTACCAACATAGAGCTGCATTCCTGGTAAATCTGTAAGACAGTCAAGTCTTACACCATTAGGAGCAGTAACAGTAGCAGCAAGACGGAGAGTCTTGTCATATCCGTTAATGCAGAAGTTGTGGTCATAGCCGTTACCTGCGTGGAGCTGGTCATAATCCATACCGATATCTCTGCCGATAGTTTTTGGCTCACGGAAATCAAATGGAGTGCCGGTAACATCACGGATTTCACCTGTTGGCACAAGTCCCTCACCCATAGGAGTGAATGCGTCAGCATTTATGTAAAGTGTGTGGTCGAGAATGTCACCATTCTGGTAGCCTTTAAGGTTAAAATATGCGTGGTTAGTAAGGTTGAAAGCAGTCTTTTTGTCAGAAACTGCTGTGTAGTCCATAATAATCTCATTCTTGTCTGTGAGAGTATATTTAACTGTCACTTTCTTGTTACCGGGGAAGCCCTCTGTACCATCAGCACTGAAATATGAGAATTCAACAGAGTCACTATCTACGATAATTGCGTCCCATACTGCAGTTGAAAATTCTCCGTTACTGTGGAGAGTAACATCACCGTGAGTAGTTGTAACAGGAACTTTTACACCGTCAATGGTAAGTCCACCTGCAGAAATTCTGTTTGCAACAGGACCTACTATCATACCCTGATAGTCGTGACGATTCTGGAATCCGTCCATATCGTCAAAACCTAGTAACAAATCGATTTCGTTTTCATCCTTGTCTTTTACTAAAATGCTCTGTAAAGTAGCACCGTAAGTGATAAGGTTAATTTTCATATTATTGTTGTTTTCGATAAGGAAAGAGTCAACCTGTCTGCCGTCTTTTGTAACACCGAAAACTGATTTTGTAATGCTCATAAAACACACTCCAAACCGTATTTTTTACAGGAAATTATATACACAATAATTATATAACTTTAATGTGGTGAAGTCAATAATTAAATGCAACGTGAAAAGAGATATTTCTTTGGCTCCCTCTGATGAGGGAGCTGTCGAACGATAGTGAGACTGAGGGAGAGACGGATTTTGCATAAAATTAAGAATATTCAAACCTTTTCACATAATATCTCCCTCCGTCTTTTGCTTCACTAAATCCACCTCCCTCGTCAGAGGGAGGCAAATAATCATTTTGCACTTTGCATTTGTGCCATACACTACATCTTGTGATTGCAAATAAATTAGTTTTATGATATACTTATTCTCCCATATTGTGACACAAATTTTGTAAAGGAGGGAAAGGTTATGTTTGAGATTTCGCCAAAGGTATATTCGTCAATGTTTTCGTTACCGACAGAAATTGCTGACAAGGGACTTAAATTCGCAAGTGGTGAACAGTTAAAGGTTATTATCTGTATTTTCCGTAATCCTGAAATCACTGTGGAAGAAATCACAAGAATCACAAATCTTTCTCTCGGTACAGTTAATGAATGCGTTGAATACTGGGTTGCCAACGGAATTTTAAAGGACTCAGAGCCTCAGAAAATCGTTAAAACCGAAAGTCAGGTACAAAAGGCAGAGGCTGTTAAAATGCCTCTCCCTGAAATAACATTTACAAATCCTACTCAAAAGGAAATTGAGGCAATTCGCAAGGGAAGAAGCTCTATGAGTCGTCTTTTCCTTGAGGCTCAGGAAATTCTCGGCAGAACTCTCGGCTACAGTATGCAATGCACAATTTATTCCGTTGTGAATCGTTACGGAATAAAGCCGGATGTGGCAAACTGCCTTTTACACTTTGCAAAAAGCATTGATAACACAAGTCAGAACGATATTCTTAAAATTGCAAAATACTGGGCAGAAAATGGCATTACCAATATGCAGTCTGCTGATGATTACATACAGGAAACTGAAAAAGCACTTACGGTTTTCCGTGAATTGGCAACTCGTACAAACAACGATACTTCTGCACCAACCTTTGCAGTTATGGAAGTTTTCTGCGAGTGGATTCGTTGGGGCTACGGTATCGACGAAATCGAAAAAGCCTTTAATATTATGAAAGCCGAAAAGAAGACAGGCAGACTTATCTGGAATAATATTTCCCATATGAACGGAACTATTAAGAATTGGCGTAAGCAGGGTATGACTACCCTTGAGGAAATTGAAAAAGGCACAAAGAAATTCCAGACAAAATCACAAAAGACAAAAACTGACAAAGAAACGTCCTTTGACGTGGAAAAAGCACAGGAAATGGCTAAGGAACATCGTAAGAATTTCAGCACTAAAAAGACCAGAAAGAAAGGCAGGGGAGCATAATGGCATATTCAAAAGAACTTTACAGAAAAGCGTCTGAAGAAATAAAACGCAGAAAAACAGAGGCTGAATATACAGCACAGCAAAGAAAAAACGAATTGAATATGAAGTACCCTGAATTTCAGTTTATTGAGTCACAGCTTGCTAAAACAGGAATGGAAATCGTAGGTGTTTTCGGAAGTCGTGACAATGTGCAGGAAAGACTTGCAGAAATCCGCGCTAAAAATACAACTCTTCGTAATGAAAGAAAAAAACTTTTGAAATCTCTTAATCTCCCTGAAGATTATCTGGATGTTAAATACACTTGCGAAAAATGTCAGGACACAGGATATATTGAAGAAAGAGACGACACAAGAGGAGTTTCTTACGGTACAAAATACTGCACTTGCCATCAGGAGATTCTGAAGAAATATGCAAGTGAAAAAATGTCAAAGGCAACTCCTTTGGAGCTTTCAAGCTTTGAGGATTTTGATTTGAGCTACTATCCAAAGAAAGTCGGAAGTGACGGAGAATCACCTTATGAGATTATGAAATTTGTCTATGAAAACTGCAAAAACTATGCAGAAGAGTTTGAATTGGATTCAAATAACCTTTATTTCTATGGCAGAACAGGACTTGGCAAAACTCATCTTTCATTGGCTATTGCAAATGAGGTTATGCAAAAGGGATTTAATGTTGTTTACGGTTCTGTAATCACATTTCTCAATAAGCTTGAACGAGAAAAATTCGGCAGAACAGAAACTTTTGAAACTGAAGATATTTTAGTGGATGCCGATTTGCTTATTCTCGATGACCTTGGTGCAGAGTTCGCAACACCATTCGCAGTTTCAGCTCTTTATAATATTATCAACTGTCGTATTGCTCGTGGTGTACCAACGATTATCAGCTCAAATCTCAGTATTGATGAGATAAAAAATCGTTATCCTGAAAGTATCGCATCAAGAATTATGGGTAATTTTAAGACAATTGAATTTATCGGTAAAGATATCCGTCAGATTCAGAATGATGAATAACAATTAAAACGTCGAATTAACACTTCGGCGTTTTTTCTTTTCTGCAAAGTTTTCCCTGTGCTTTTTCGCTGTTTCCTTTGCCTTTTCAACATCAAAACTCACATCATTCTGTTTGATAGCAGGGGAATGAGGAGTAAAATTCTGCTTTGGAGTCTGTGATGTTTTAGGTTTATATGTATTATTGTGCATACCAAAAACATCATTGACATAGATTTTAAGTGGCAAACCTTGTTTCTGATACTCCTTACGGATAAGACCTGCTTGTTCAAGCCTGTTCAGGGTATGTGTAGCAGTTTTGTCACTACAACTTAAATGCTTTTGTATCTGTGTATTGGAGTATAAAACAAAAACACCTTTTTCATCGTGAAAGTACTGTCTGTTTCTGTCTGAAAGCTGCTTTCTGTTTAACAGCAGAGCATATAATAACTTTGCGTCGGAATTGAGATGGGAATATTCAGGGTTAGTAGTTAATTCCAACGGTATAAGAGCATAATTAATATTGTTTATAAAAAAACACCTCCCATATATAGTCCCTACAAGCCAAAACGTCCCAGGAAATGCGGGACGTTTTTTGAAAAACAAGGAATTATTAACAAATTGTTTACAAATAGGGGTGTTTCAAGAAGAAAATTAACTACAGATTCATTGAAAAAATAAAATAGTTAAACGACTAACTATTTTAAATATTAATTATATATTTTATTTCTATATATTATTTATAGGTCGTAATTTTTACGATGGTCGGTCGTAGTTTTTACGATACTCACTCGTAATTTTTACGATGGTCGGTCGTAATTTTTACGATACTATGTGGCAGTCATTATAGGTAAGCAAATCTGTCGGGGGAAACAGAAAAAAATTTTTTGACCTTTTTTGACCTTTAGTATTGACAAGTGGAAAATTGGTGCTATAATAAGAATTAGGAAAGTCAAAGAAAGTCAAAGTCAAATCTGAGCTTTGATTAAAGGAGATGACGAAATGAACATCAGTAACATCATCGCAGGTATGATTCAGGAAATGATAGAAGATGATGGCTACACGGAAATTCAGCGAAATGAACTTGCCCAGAAAATCGGATGTGTACCAAGTCAGATAAATTATGTTATTTCTTCCCGATTCACACCTGAGCATGGCTATATTGTAGAAAGTCGTCGTGGTGGAGGGGGATACATCAAGATTACAAGGGCAAGCTACGACAGGGATTCTCTGAAAATGCACCTGATTAATTCCATCGGTCAGGCACTCAGCGAAAACACTTGTCGAGCACACCTTAAAAATCTTTATGACAGGGATATTATGGACGAAAAAACGGTAAAGATATTCTTGTCAGCCTTAACGGGAAATGGCTATCGTGACATTCCAAGGGAGTACGGTGACATTCTTCGTGCATCAATATTTAAACAGATGATATTAAATATTATGTAAGCGCAAAATGCAAAACGCAAAGCGCAAAATGAATACGGTGATTAAGATGTGAGTGAAAATGTTATAGAGAATAAAAGTTTTCAATTTGCTGTAAGAATTGTTAATTTATATAAACACTTAACAAATGATAAAAAAGAATATGTTATGTCAAAACAACTTTTAAAATGTGGCACAAGCATAGGTGCAAATGTTGCAGAAGCAGAAAGAGGACAAACGAAAGCTGACTTTTACGCAAAATTAAGTATTGCGTTGAAAGAATCACATGAAACATATTATTGGTTACGATTGTTGAATACAACAGAATATCTGACCGAAAAAGAGTTCGTTTCAATCGAAAAAGATATAAAAGAAATTATTGCATTATTAATGGCAATTTGTAAAACAACACAGCAAAATCAAAAATAATTTTGCGCTTTGCGTTTTGCATTTTGCATTTGAACGGAGTGAATAGTTATGTTATGTCAGAATTGTGGAAAATATGAGGCAACAACTCATGTTAAAAGAATAGTAAACGGTGAAAGTGCTGAGGCGCATCTTTGTAGTGATTGCGCAAAGGCTCTTGGCTACAACGATGTTTTTGGTGGCTTCGGTAATACATTCGGTGATTTGTTAGGTTCATTCTTCGGTGAACCACAGGTGAGTGCAATAAGCTCAAGAACAATACGTTGTGAAAAATGTGGAAACACATTCAACGACATTGCGAACAGTGGCAAAATCGGTTGTGCCGACTGCTATGTGACATTTTACGACAAGCTTCTTCCTTCTTTGCAGAGAATTCACGGAAAAACCCGTCACGAGGGCAAGAATCCAACAATTATCAAGGCAGAAGTGACAAATGTAAATCCTATTGAGGATTTGGAAGAACAGTTGAGAATCGCAATAGACGAGCAGAATTTCGAAAAAGCAGCACAGCTTCGAGATAGAATCAATGAGTTGAAGGAGGGGCAGAAATGAGTAACAGATGGTATTTAGGCGTTGGTGAACAAAGTGACATAGTTGTAAGCACTCGTATCCGACTTGCAAGAAACCTGAATGAATATCCATTCCCGAACAAATTGAATACTAAAAGCCGAACTGCACTTAATAATATAATTAAGGATGCAGTTGAAACGGATAACAAATTTGACCTTCGTTTTGTGGAGATGAAGTCCCTTGCTCGTTTTGAGGCTGCGTCAATGGCTGAACGACACATTATCAGTCCCGAATTTGCATCGGACGCTGACGGCAGAGCATTGATGATTTCAAAGGACGAAGATATCTGTATAATGCTCAACGAAGAAGACCATATTAGAATACAGATAATGAAATCAGGCTTTGCACTTGACGAAGCCTATCAGGTTGCCGATGAAATCGACGACTTGCTCGGCAATAAACTGGAGTATGCCTTTGACGAAAGAATCGGCTACTTAACCCAATGTCCCACAAATTTAGGAACAGGTATGAGAGCATCCGTAATGCTTCATCTTCCTGCACTTACAATGAACGGACAGATTCACAAGCTTATCAACACAATTTCCAAATTAGGTCTTACATTCCGTGGTGCTTTTGGTGAAGGCACAAAGGCTACGGGTGATATGTACCAGCTTTCTAACCAGATTACTCTCGGAATTTCCGAGGAATTTGCAATTAAAAATTTAAAAGCCATCACTTTACAACTCTGCGCAAATGAACGTGCAGCAAGGGAAGAACTACTTAAATCCATTGACACAGAGGATACCATTTTCCGTGCTTACGGAACATTAAAATGGGCAAGACTTCTCTCAACAAAGGAGCTTATGGATAATCTTTCTTTGGTGCGTTTAGGCTCTGTTGCAGGTAAAATCAGTGTACCTATTGAAACTCTCAACGAACTTATGATTTCAATGCAACCTGCAAGTATCAATGTTATGGCACAACAAAAGCTCGACGAAAAAGAACGTGATACCATAAGAGCAACAAAGGTGCGAAACAGATTGAGTTAATTTTAGAACGGTGGCTTGAAAAGGCTACCGTTTTTTGTGTGGTTATTCAAATTATAATTTGTCGGGGAGGCTTCTCCTTGAGGAGAAGCTGTCACGAAGTGACTGATGAGGTGTAGGTTGCGATAGCAACCGTTAATAAATATAACAAATTAGTTTTCCACCTCATCCGCCTCGTTCCTCGGCACCTTCCCCTCAAGGGGAAGGCATACATCCCTACAAACTTCAATTAACAAAAGACAACACGAGAGGAGAAAATATTATGTACAACTTTACAGGTTTTAGTGAAAAGGCAAATATGAGCCTTAACAAGGCTGTTGAATGTGCCGAAGATTTAGGACACACATATATCGGCAGTGAGCATCTTCTTTTAGGACTTTTAGAGTCTGCCGATTCCGTTGCAGGTAAACTATTGCTCAGTAAGGGTGTAACGGGTAAAAAAGTCTATGACATAATCCGTGAAACCGTTGGTGCAGGGATTCCAACAGAACTTACACCCTCGGACTTTACTCCAAGGAGTAAGCATATAATCGAAACAGCCTTGTACCTTGCAGTTTCAACAAATCAGGCACTTGCAGGGACTGAGCATCTTCTCATTTCAATATGCAGAGAGGGGAATGGTTACGGATGTCAGTTGCTGACACGATTAGGTGTTAATATTCAGAATCTTATAAGAGAATTGGCAGTAAACCCAAAGGCTCAACAGTCAAAGCCATTCGGTCAGCAAAAAAACAGCAATTCCCAACTTGAAAAATTCTCTCGTGACCTTACTGCCCTTGCCAAAGAGAATAAAATTGACCCTGTAATCGGCAGGGAAAAGGAAATTGAGAGAGTTATACAGATTTTAAGTCGCAGAAGCAAGAATAATCCTTGTTTAATCGGTGAACCCGGTGTTGGTAAAACTGCAATCGCCGAGGGATTGGCTCTTAAAATTGCAAACGGTACTGTGCCTGAGCTTTTAAAGGATAAAAGGCTTCTTTCCCTTGATTTGACAGGTATGGTGGCAGGTACAAAATATCGTGGTGACTTTGAAGAGAGGATAAAGGGCATTATCGACGAGGTCAGAAATTCAACGGATATTATCCTTTTTATTGACGAAGTCCATACAATTATGGGTGCAGGTAGTGCCGAGGGTGCTGTTGATGCAGCCAATATATTAAAGCCGTCCCTTGCTCGTGGTGAGTTGCAGTTAATCGGTGCTACAACCATTGACGAATATCGCAAGAATATTGAAAAAGATGCTGCCCTTGAGAGAAGATTTCAGCCGATTACTGTTGGTGAGCCAACTCCTGAAGATGCTATCGAGATTTTAAAGGGTATCCGTGACAAGTACGAAGCACATCACAAGGTGAAAATCACTGATGAAGCTGTAAAGAGTGCTGTAATTCTCTCCCACAGATATATCGGTGACAGGTTTTTGCCTGACAAAGCCATTGATTTGATTGACGAGGCTTGTTCAAAGGTAAGGCTTATGTCCCTTACTCCACCTGACGAAATCAAGGAAATGGAGAACAGAATTCAAAAAATCTGTGCTGAAAAAGAGATGGCAGTAAATCAGCAGGATTTTGAAAGAGCAGCCTCACTTCGTGACGAAGAAAAGGAATTGACACAGAAATATAATAGTGAAAAAGCCAAATGGCAAAGTGAGGATAAAACCCGTGAAAAGCAGGTGACTGAAACTGAAATTGCCGAAATTGTGTCAGGCTGGACAGGTGTGCCTGTAAGTCAGATGACTGAGGAAGAAAGTCAACGACTTCTCCGTATGGAAGACGAACTCCACAAGAGAATTGTGGGTCAGGACACAGCTGTTACAGCTATCGCAAAGGCAATCCGTAGGGGCAGGGCAGGGCTTAAAGACCCTAAACGACCAATTGGTTCGTTCATTTTCTGTGGTCCTACCGGTGTTGGTAAAACTGAACTTACAAAGGCACTCGCCGAGAGTATGTTTGGTGACGAAAATGCTATGATTCGCCTTGATATGAGTGAATTTATGGAGAAGCACACAGTTTCAAAGCTTATCGGTTCACCTCCGGGATATGTTGGCTTTGACGAGGGTGGTCAGTTGACGGAAAAAATCCGCAGAAAGCCTTATTCCGTGGTGCTTTTTGACGAGATTGAAAAGGCTCATCCCGATGTTTTCAACACTCTTTTACAAATTCTTGATGATGGTATTTTAACGGATTCTCAGGGCAGAAAAGTGGACTTTAAAAACGCAGTAATCATAATGACATCCAACGTGGGTGCAAGGCTTATAAACGAAGAAAAAGCCACATTCGGCTTTACTGCAAATGAAAACAGCCACTCTGAAGAAAAAATCAAAGAGGCTGTTATGGGTGAACTTAAAAACACTTTCCGTCCGGAATTCCTTAACAGAATTGACGATATAATCGTCTTTTCAAGGCTTAAGGAAGATGACATCAAGGAGATTGCAAAACGTCTTTTAAAGGGCTTGGAAAGAAGAATGGAAGCCCTTGAAATTGGTATAACCTTTGACGATAGCGTGGTCGATTACATCTCCAAAGCAGGGTACGACAAAATCTATGGCGCACGACCACTCAAACGAGCAATACAAACCAAAATTGAGGATGTCCTTTCCGAAAAAATCCTTGAAAAGAGTATTGAAAAGAACAACACCTACGTCTGCTCAATGGAAAATGATGAATTGAAAATTGAGATTTGTTAGATAAATTATAATTTATCGGGATATTGCCTTCCCCTTGAGGGGAAGGTGGCACCGCAGGTGACGGATGAGGTGGAAAAGTAGTTTTATTATGATTATTAACGATTGCTGAAGCAACCTACACCTCATCAGTCTGCTTCGCAGACAGCTTCTCCTCAAGGAGAAGCCT
>CALBQZ010000130.1 GCA_937899735.1 uncultured Clostridia bacterium
AGTCCCAATGTGGCCGTTCAACCTCTCAGTCCGGCTACTGATCGTCGACTTGGTGAGCCGTTACCTCACCAACTATCTAATCAGACGCGAGCCCATCTTTCAGCGATAAAATCTTTGATACATCTAAGATGCCTTAAATGTATATTATGCGGTATTAGCGACCGTTTCCAGCCGTTATTCCCCTCTGAAAGGCAGGTTGCTCACGTGTTACTCACCCGTCCGCCACTAAGAACAAATTTCATTTGACCGAAGTCGCATTCCTTAAGTTCTCCGTTCGACTTGCATGTGTTAGGCACGCCGCCAGCGTTCGTCCTGAGCCAGGATCAAACTCTCTAAAAAATTGTATCTTTACACCTAAGTGTAGAAATCATTTTCTAAAGTGCTTTTTAGCTCTTTACTTTTAACTCAAAACGCTTTGCGTTCTTTTTAACTCTGTTTATCACAGAATTACTGTTTCTTGTTTCTTCTCTGTTGAGTATCTTATACCCTCAAAGAATCTACAGGGTTCCTTTTACTTATCTCGTCGTTGTTTAATTTTCAAGGTCCAGTTTGTGTCCTCCCGTTTTTTGCGGGTGGAGTTTCATTATATCAAAACTCCCGGAGCTTGTCAACAGTTTTTTCAAACTTTTTTCAGCTTTCTCTCTGCTGAACTTCACTCTCGTGCGGACAGCTTTGATATAATATCACAACACATCCAACTTGTCAACAACTTTTTTAAAAATTTTTTAAAATTTTTTCGACAAATTTTCGACACCATTACATATTGTGTTTTCAACTTAAAAACAACACAATCCATACGTTTTTTGAATAATAAAAAGCAAAATCGGAAAACATAAATAACAAATAAAATCTGTTCGGAGATGAACTTATGGAAACAAGTAAAGAAAATCGCACAATAAAACACATATTCTGGCAAATTGTCGCCATTATCATTCTTAACGCAATGGTTATTACTACTATCGGCTTTGTTTACGAAAACACACAAACACTTTCAAGCATTGGTTCCCGTGGTCAGGAAGTTCGTCAGATTCAAAGCAAGCTAAAAGAACTTGGATTATATAAGGGGTCTGTTGACGGCATTTACGGTACTTCCACGCAAAAAGCTGTCCGTCAATTCCAGAAAAACTGTGGAATTACTGCCGACGGAATTGCAGGACCAAAAACATTAAAGTATTTAGGACTTGGTACGGGGTCAACTTCATCAACCAACGGTTATAGTTCAAATGATGTTTATTTATTAGCGAGAATTATTGGTGCAGAAGCACGTGGTGAAAGTTATACTGGACAAGTTGCCGTTGGTGCCGTTGTGTTAAACCGAGTTCAACACTCCTCATTCCCTGATTCTATTGCAGGAGTTGTTTATCAGCCTGGAGCATTCTCAGCTGTACGAGACAGCAACTGGAATGTTGCTCCCAACGATACTGCAAAAAAGGCTGCAAGAGATGCTATTAACGGTTGGGACCCGACAGGCGGAGCTATATACTATTATAATCCTGCAAAAACCAGCAACAAATGGATTAGGACACGACCTGTTATTACAACCATCGGACGACATGTGTTTTGTAAATAAGAACCCGACCCGTCAACGCATTGAAATTGCGGACGGGTACCCCGGAACCTTGTTGTTTCACAATAAAAAATGGCGGGGATTAACCCCGCCAAATCTCTTCATTAAACTATTCTTTAATTAGCCGATAAAATTAAGAACAATGCCAATAAGTCTGCCAAAGAAAGCAATAATCCTTTTAAAGGTTACTGGCTTTGCAGGTTCATCAGGCTCTGTTGGTTCTTCAGTAACCTCTGCAGCCAATGCTGTTAATTCAACAGTATCCTGAGCTAATTCTGTACCATCTGCTGCGTAAAGTGTTGCTGTAGTAGTACCTTCGTTTTTATGATACTTAACTGAGTCAGTATCAGCCGCTGCTGAAATTGAAATTACACTGAACATCATCAATACAGCAAGAAGCAATGATAAAACTTTGCTTATTTTTTTCATTTCCTTTTTCCTCCATTGTCTTTTATTAAGTAAAACAACAAATTTTATAATGCTTTTATACCATATCTGCAAATTAAAATCAAGAAGAAAAAAGATAAAGGACATACTGTTAATAATTCGCAAAAAGAGCGGAGTAAACACTCCACTCTTGCATTACATATTCAACTATACTTATCGCAAAGATATTGAATCGCATTTTTATAACCTTCAAAACCTTTTCCTATTACATGTTCTTCACAAGCCATACCTGCGTACGATATTTGTCTGAACGCTTCTCGTTTTATCACGTCGGAAATATGGACTTCAACTGCAGGAAGTCCCACAGATTTGAGTGCATCAAGAATCGCTATGCTTGTATGAGTATAAGCTGCAGGGTTTATGACAATTCCGTCAAAGTGACCGTAAGCCTGTTGAATCTCGTCAACAATTGCACCTTCGTGGTTTGATTGGAAGCATTCGACCTCACAATCAAGCTCGTTTGCCCATTCTTCAATAAGTGCAAGTAAAACCTGATAATTCTGATTCCCGTAAATATCGGGTTCACGAATACCTATCATATTGATATTTGGTCCGTTAATTACGAGAATTTTCAAAAATCACTATCTCCCTTACAATATTTTTTGCAACTTCTTCCACAGTATCGTTGCCATCAACTTCAATATCCGCAAACTGACGATACAAGGGTAATCTTTCTTCATACAGTTTTTTTACACCGTGCAACTGTGAAAGAGGTCTGCCGTCCGTCGGCAAGTTATTCACATCACGGTTAATAAAAACTATTATTCCGTTCTGTTTTAACGGCATATAGTTTTCCCAACGAGTTACCACTCCACCACCTGTTGCGATTACTGAATTCTTGTTCTTTCCTGCAAGGTTAACTGCAACATTTTCACAAGTACGGAAATGTTTTTCCCCTTCCGTGTCAAAAATCTGCGAAATTGTTTTTTCCTCTGCATTCACAACCATTTCATCCGTATCAAAGAAATCTTTTTTTAGCATGTCAGCAAGCTTTGCACCGATTGTTGATTTTCCACACCCTGCCATACCGATTAAGACAACATTACTCATCTGTAATCTTATTGATTTCTCAATTTCTGCACAGACGTCGTTATCCACAACTGTATCAAAGAAGATTTCGTGAGATTTTTTTGCTTGAGCAACTAACATCCCAAGTCCTGACGCTGTTTTAATTCCCACTTTTTCAGCTTCCATAATGAGTCTTGTTTTTAATGGATTATACACCACGTCAAGAACACCGCTGAGATTTGGAAATCTGGAAACATCAATTAGAGTATTCATATTATCGGGATACATACCCACGGGTGTTGTATTCACAATAATATCTGCATCGTTTTCATTATATATATTAGTATAATTTGTTTTTTCGTTTCGAGAAACAACCACGATTTCTCTGGCTCCCATATCTTTGAGTACGGTTTGCACAGTTACAGATGCACCACCACTACCTAAAACAAGTACCTTTTTATCTTTAATGGTGATTTTCGATTTTTCCACCATATATTCAAAGCCGAAATAATCAGTATTGAAGCCACAAAGTTTCCCATCACGGACAACAACTGTATTGACTGCACCGATTTTTTCTGCTTCAGGAGATATCTCATCGAGAAATGGAATAACTGTTTTCTTATATGGAATTGTCACATTTATGCCTTTAAAATCTTTCTCAGTTAAAAAGGCTTCAAGATTTTCAGGTGATATTTCAAAGAGACTATAATCGTTGTTTCCCAAAGACTTATGTATCTGTGGTGAAAAACTATGTGGTAAATGTTCACCTAAAAGTCCGTACATAAATTTCACCCTATTTCCTTATTAAAATAGTTCTGCTGATAATCTCGGGAGATTTCCATAATTTTCTCATAAAGTTCACGGCAATATGAGTCAAGGTCTTCACCTGCGAGATTTCCCACACGGTCAAGAAGTTCTTTTTCCCTTTTCACATCAAGTACAGGAAGATTGTTTTCCTTTTTATACTGCGCAACAGAAAGACAGAGTTCCATTCTCTCTTTCCACAACTCAATTATTTTATTGTCAATTTCGTTGATGTCTTTGCGGATTGTCAAAAGGTCTTTCATAAAATCACCTTAAATAATCAAGTCTAAAACTGTTATTGCAGTTACTGCTTCAACTGCCGGCACTGCACGTTGAACAATGCAAGGATCGTGTCTGCCTTTAATCTGCAATTTTTCTTCTGTTTTGTTTTTAAGATTTACGCTGTTCTGTTCTTTAAAAATAGAAGGAGTTGGTTTGATTGCTGTTCTGAAAACTATTGGCATACCATTTGTGATTCCACCATTTATGCCACCTGAATTGTTTGTTTTTGTTTTGAATTCACCTTGTGCAACACAGAATTCATCATTATTTTCACTTCCGTAAAGGTCAGTAGCAGAGAATCCGTTGCCGAACTCAATACCCTTAACAGCAGGAATACCAAAAATATTTTTAGAAAGTTTGTTTTCAACTCCATCAAACATTGGGTCGCCAAAACCAGCTTTAATTCCTGTTACTGCACATTCAATAATCCCGCCAACGGAGTCTCCCTTTTCTCTTGCCTTTTCGATTTCAGCAATCATCAGTTGACCTTTTTCGTCGTTGATTACCGGGAAATCCTTTTCTGCAGTATCCCATTTACCTATATTTACAAAATCAATTTCGTCGTCATACACATTTTTGATTTTCTTAATATGAGCCTGAATCTCAATACCCATATCACTTAAAATCTGCATACACACTGCACCTGCAAAGCAAAGAGGTGCTGTAAGTCTTCCTGAAAAATGTCCGCCACCTGCGACGTCGTTAAAGCCATTGTATTTTACAAAGGCTGAATAGTCGGCGTGGGAAGGTCTTGGGTTATCAATAATATTATTGTAATCCGCTGAATGTTGGTTTTCATTGTATATAACCATACAAAGTGGTGCACCACAAGTAACACCATTTACAAGTCCTGACAATATTTCAGGAGTATCACTTTCCTTTCGTGCTGTTGAAAGCGAATTCTTACCCGGAGCTCTCCTGTCCATAAACTTAAGGACTTTTTCCATATCTATTTCCTTTCCTGCAGGAAGTCCGTCAATCACAACACCTATTCCTTTTGAATGGGATTGACCGAAAACAGATATTTTGATTTTATTCCCTGTCACTGATGACATTACACACATCTCCTACTTTTATAGTCGGCAGTTAATTCATACCTTTTTGAATAAAGTTTTCTAAATGTTCCACAGGAAGTTTCACAATTTTACAAAGCCCCAATTTTTCGGGAACAATTACTGACATTGTATCAAGGCTTCTCTTTTTGTCTGAAAGAGATGCTTTGTAAAGTTCTTGTGCTGAGAAATCACAACTTGTTGGCAAGTTATTTTTTTCGAGAATCGGAAGAAGCACTTCTGAAAAATCTTCCTCACTCATACCGGTTTCATAAGCACCTTTTGTCGCGATTACCATACCAATTGCAACTGCATTTCCGTGAGAAACAGACAAGTTACTGCACTTCTCAATAGCATGTCCGATTGTATGCCCAAAGTTTAGAAGTTTTCTCTCGCCATTTTCAAATTCATCACGGTTAACAATATCTCTTTTAATTTCAACGCAACGCTTGATTGCATATTCGATATTTTCTTTTATAGAGTTGTTCTGTAAAAATTCAAGGAATTCCTTGTCACAAATCATACCATATTTAATAATTTCAGCACAGCCCTCGTTGAAAGTTTCTTGGGGTAATGTGTTCAATGTTTCACAGTCGGCAAAAACTGCAACAGGCTGATAGAATGCACCACAAAGGTTTTTCCCTGACTTTAAGTTAATGGCAGTTTTACCTCCCACAGAGGAATCAACCATTGCAAGTACGGTTGTTGGAATTTGCACAAAGTCCACACCACGAAGATATGTGCTTGCTACAAACCCTGTAAGGTCACCTGTGACACCACCACCAAGTGCTACAAAAAGGTCAGTTCTTGTAATACTGTTTTCTACACAAAATTCGAGAATCTTCTCGTAATTTTCAAATGATTTTGATTCTTCACCATGTGGAAAAACATATTCACAAACGGAATAACCACTATCGGCAAGACTTTTTTTCACTTTTTCTCCGTAAAGAGAAAAAACTGTATCATCAGAAACCAATACTACCCTGCAAGGATTTTTGATTTCGCTGATTTTTTCACCGATTGACGAAAGGAATCCGTTACCGATATGCACAATATATTCTCTTGACGCTGACACTTTAACTTTTTCCATTTTATCACCTGTAATTTATTTCAATAGCTCTTTAAGTCGGCTTTCATATGCCTGTTTTTCAAATTCAAGAGCAACACCCTCGTAATTATAATCCACAATTTTAATAAGATAATCTGTAAACTGTGGATTTAGAGGTAAAATCGGACCTGTGTGATAAGTTGCAAAAAGATTGTTGTAATTAACACCCTCAACTTTGCAATCCTTATTCATTCCACATCCTTTTTTCATGCTGAGAAATGGGTGAGTATTTTCACCGTAAGAATGGCTGAGAAGATTTTTAAAACCAACTATCTCCATTCCGTCAAATTCACCCACGCTACAATCGTTATATCTTAATTTTGAAAACTGTTTTGCATAGTATGGATAGAAACCAAGACACTCTGTCTTTTCACCATCAGGATTTTCAATATACTGACCAAAAAGTTCAAAGGCATTTCCTGTTGCAAGGATTACGCCACCATTGTCAATTCGGTTTTTAAGAGCTTCTGCATATTCTTTAAGATGTTCAATTTCCACAAGCTGATGTTTTTCCTGACAAGGGCCGATTAAAAGAAAATCCACCTTATTATCAACAAATGCAGGTTTATCGAAAAGTGACGTTTCAACAACTTCCACATCATATCCTGCAAGTTTTAATTTTTTCTGAAGATATTCGCAATTACCTCTGTCACCATAAAGATTGTTATATTCGGGGAATAACACTTCAATTACCATTTTCTCCATAATTATTTATCCCCTTTCTGTGACATTGCATTTTTAATCTTTTCAACAACACTTGTTGCATAAAGTTCAAAATACACCACAATATCCCTGCCGACGATACTCTTTTTGCTTACTGCATCTGCAAGTTCATCGTAGTTTTCAAAAAGAACAAGTTTTCCAGTATCAATACCCTTGATTTCAAGGCAAGTTGCAACGTCATAGCAACGAGAACCACCAACATAAATCGTTTTTACATTCTCACTGTTAAGTGGTGCAAAGTCTGTGTCGTAAATCCAGGAAATATCCTCGTGACCATGAACCTTGTCATTAGAGTCAGTAATCAAAAGGACAACATCCTTTTCCTTTTCTGTGCTGTCAAGGAATTTAAGACTCTGTGAACAAGAAATTGGATTCTGATTCTTTGAAAGCATTGAAATCACTTCAACACCGTTATATTTTTTGTTTTCAAAACGACCTGTTTTTGAAGAAAGGTCCTCAATACTGTTTTCGATTACATCAAGGTCAATACCTAAAAGTCGGCAGACTGCACAAGCACCTGTTATATTGAACACATTGAAGAAATTACCTTTCTGGAATGGTAACACAAGGCTTTCACCTAAAGGACCATTGAATACAAATGTGCCTTTTTCAAAATCAACATCGCTTGCAAAAAATCTGCTTTCAGGCATACTAAATCCACAGTGTGAACACTTTGGCACACCAATATGGTTGTAGTGGTAGAATTCATAATCTAACTTGTGGTTACATTTAGGACAAGCAATAAGGTCACAAACTGTATCGACGCAAGTGTCAGTACTTCTTTCAGTTTTACTTACTGAATAGAAAACACGGTCGCAGATTCCTTCACCCAAAAGCCCCGAAATACCGTCATTACCATTAAGGACAAGAGTTGTCTTTTTATTAAGATAGGCGTTGATTTTATCAAAGATAAAACCACTATGACCATTTCGCATAATTGAATCACGGAAAAGGTTTGTGCAAAGAATAAAATCAGGTGTAAACTGAGTATAGATATACTGTGATGAACGTTCATCAACCTCTAAAACTGCAACGTCAGCAGTAACTTTTCCTGAAAGCGTACACTGTGTCACCAAGGCTGATGCAAGTCCAGGCGCCATATTTGAACCCTTGGAATTATTTACAACAGTTTTGCCACTGTTACGGATAATATGTGTCAAAAGGTTTGACGTACCTGTTTTTCCATTTGTACCTGTTACACAAATTGTTTTTCGTGGCATTACAAAACGAGCAAGTGCATCGGGACAAATTTTAAGCATAATTATACCCGGTGTATTTGTACCTCTTTTAAAAATCGTACCCAGCAAAAATGCTGAAACTTTTCCCACAATTATCGCAATTAAAAATCTTAGTTTTCCCATTACTCATCCATTCCCTTTTTTACGTCTTTATCAACTAACTTAGATAAATAATATGCAGTCTTCTGAGAATTATTTACGAGATCTGCAAATCCATTCACAAGAACTGACGCCACCCATCCAACTGCACACATTACACATCCCAACACCACTCCCGGAATTGCTTCTGCAATAGTGTAGGATTTTATAACAGCATCAGCACCAAAAGCAATACCTGCGATAATTCCAAGTATAAGTACAATTTTTGACACAAGCATAATTGTATTTGCTATTGGTGAGTGATTTATTTCTTTGGTAGGCATTTCGAAGAGTTGCTCTTCTTCGTCTTCCTCTTTATCATCCAGAATTTCTATTTTAAATTCTTCTGCGGCTCTTTGTTCTGCTTCTTCTTTTTCAGCCTGAATTCTCGCAAATTCATAATTGAACTTTTTACAGTTAAGGCAGAATTTTGTTTCTTCCCAACATTCCTTATGGTACATTTCCCAACAATGTGGACATTCTATAAGATTATTTTCATCAATTGGTTTATTACATTTTGCACATATAAGGTTTGCCATTTTAACATCTCACCTTTCTATGAATATTATAGGATTTTAGCAAGTTAAAGTCAATAAAAAAACAAAAAAGGGATGATACAACATCATCCCTTACAATATGGATTTTATAACTGATATAAGCCTGACTTTTTCATAGCTTTTGACAATGTACGTTGTGCGAAACGGCTTGCTTTTTCTGCACCATCTTTTGCACACTGATTAAGATATGCTTTATCATTGATAAGTCGGTTAAACTCTGTCTTGAACGGACGAAGCTCTTCAACAACTGCTTCAGCAACTGCAGCCTTGAAATCACCGTAGCCCTTACCGTCGAAATCTTTTTCAATCTGTTCATATGAAAGACCTGTACAGCAAGAGTAGATACCCATAAGGTTATTGATTCCCTCTTTACCGTCAGCATAACGAACTTTTGCTTCAGAGTCAGTTACAGCACTCTTGATTTTCTTAACAATTACATTATCATCGTCAAGCATTGAGATATAACTCTTTGGATTAGGGTCGGATTTACTCATTTTTGCAAATGGGTCCTGCAAAGACATAACACGAGCGCCAACTTTACCAATAAATGGTTCAGGCATTGTGAATGTATTGCCATAAACTGTGTTAAATCTTTCTGCGATATCTCGTGCAATTTCGAGATGCTGTTTCTGGTCAGCACCGATTGGCACATAATCAGCCTGATAAAGAAGAATATCAGCAGCCATAAGAATTGGATATGTGAAAAGTCCAACGTTTACATTTTCAGGATGCTTTTCACTCTTATCCTTAAATTGTGTCATTCTTGCAGCCTCACCAAACTGTGTGCAGCAGTTAAGAAGCCATGCAAGCTGTGCGTGCTGTGGCACATGGCTCTGAATAAACACTACGCTTTCCTGTGGGTCAAGACCAAGTGCTAAAAGAATTGCATAGAGTTCCATTGTGTTTTTGCGAAGAGTTGCAGGCTCAGGACGAACTGTGAGAGAATGCAAGTCAGCAACCGCATAAAGGCAGTTATAATCATCCTTCATATTCTTCCAGTTTTTAAGTGCTCCAAGGTAGTTACCGAGAGTTGGTGTACCTGTTGGCTGAATAGCACTTAAAACTATCTTTTTCTTTTCTACGGTGTTTTCCATTTGCATCACCTTTACCTAAAAATTTATATCCTATATATTAAACTATTTTTTCAGTATTTTGTCAATGAGAAAAATAATGGGCGATTCACAAATCGCCCTTACTTTTTGCACTTTGCATTTTGCATTTTGCACTTAATAATATCTGTAAAGCGCAACTACTTTACCAAGAATGATAACCTCATTAGTGATAATTGGTTCAAAAGCATCGTTTTCAGGTTGAAGACGGAAATGACCGTTTTCCTTATAAAATCTCTTAACTGTTGCCTCGTCCTCTATCATAGCAACAACGATTTCACCATTTGATGCATAAGGTGTTTTTTCACAAATCACAATGTCGCCATCAAGAATTCCTGCCCAAAGCATACTTTCACCACGGACTTTAAGAGCAAAAAGTGACTTATCACGAGAAACTCTGCCGTTATAAGCAATATATCCCTCAATCTGTTCAACGGCAAGGATTGGCATACCTGCAGTAACAGTACCCAAAAGTGGAACACTTGTTACATTTTCTGCCTGACCAAGAACACGGATTGAACGCTTTAACATTGGGTCACGTTCAATATAACCAGCATCTTCCAACGCGTCGAGATTAGCCTGAACAGAAGATGTTGAACGAAGTCCAACAGCAGCACCGATTTCACGAACTGATGGTGGTACACCACATTGAGAACGTTCACATAAGAATTCATATATTTTTTGCTGTGTATCTGTAATTGGACGCATAAAAATTACTCCTAAATTAAATTTTATTATAAAAATCCATACTTTTTTCTATATTCTAACACATTATTTTCAAAAAGTAAACATTTGTTCGTTAAATTTATTAAAAAATTTCTTTTTCCTCTAAAATAATTATTATTAACAATAAATTCTCCGAATATTAAAAGTATGTTCACCATTTTTTAATATTTATAAGTTATTATACAAACGTACTCAGAAAGAGTACACATACCCCATCCTCAAACAACCCCTCAGGGCAGTTATGCCCGGAAAACGGACGGAACCGCAACCGTCCGTTTTTTCTTTGTATAAATATAAAAACCTCCGTCCAAAATATAGATGGAGGTGCTTTTACTTTGAAAAGTATTAAAAAACAAGAACGATTTAAAAAAGGGCTTTATTCCGTTTGTGCATTTGGGCTTTGTGTAGCGCTACTTTTTTCACTTTGGATTTCAAATAAAGATAACATAAAAACAGAAACTCCCGAAGTTTCCACATTAAACACGGAAATCCCAACTATAAAAGATGATATTCAGGTGAACACACCTGTTACAAACGTGCCTGATACAAGGGACGAATCCACCACGGAGTATAAAACAACCATTTTTCTTGAATTCCCATTAAACAACAAGGTCACAAAGGCATTCTCCAACGGTGAGATTGTGAGAAATGCCACCACGGGAGATTGGAAAACTCACAATGGAATGGATATTGCCGGTACAATGGGAGAAGAAATCAAAGCCATAGCTGATGGTGTTGTTATGGAGCTTACCCACGATGAACTTTGGGGCACAACTGTAACCATCGACCACAACAACGGTTTTATTGCAAAATATTCGGGGCTTGATAAAAATGGTACTGTGCAACCTGGTCAGGAAGTCAAAGTCAATCAAAAAGTCGGTGTTTTAGGTGAAATTCCTATTGAAAAAGCAGATGGAGTTCATCTTCACTTTGAACTTTTAAAAAATGGAAAACACGTTTCCCCATCAGCCTATTTAGGCAAGGATACCGAGATATAGAAAAACGGCTACTGTTTTCAGTAGCCGTTAATTTTATGAGATTAATACTTAAAATCTGTGTACTTATTGTTCATTTCAGCAGCACCTGTACCTGTAGTTGATATAACAGGAGTTTTGATTTGAATTGTTGCGTCGAGTTCATACTTGTATTCGAAGCTTGTGAGCTTACCATCTTCGATAACAGCTGTAATAATAATATTCTTGTAAGTTGCTGTTGAGTTTTCAGGAATGACCTTAACTACATTACCTATTACATTTGCAATGCCCTTGTTAACTTCATCAAATGTGATGTAATCATTTGAAGCATGACCCCATGCGCTGTTTGCATCTGGGTTTGTGCAGTCCTTAATCTGAACCTGATATTTGTTTCCCGTAACCTGGAATGACTGAATATCAGCTTCTGTAAGGTTCATAGCCTTAATCATATACTTAGCATCAAAGCCTTCGCTTATACCATGCCTAACTTCTCCTGTGATTGGCTCTTCCTGAATACCAAGGAATCCACCGACAACCGAGTCGAGAGAAGCGTTTTCATCAACGCTCTGGATAATCTTGTTAAGAGTAGCTGTTGCACTACCAACGTCAACATTCTTTGTGAACTTAGCTGTTCTTTCGAATTTATAATAAGCTTTAGCTGCTTTTGCTGTTGCTTCGTTAAGAAGCTTTGCAACGTCTGCTTTTGTTGCAACCGAAGCATCACCATGAGAATTTTCTAAAACCTTTTTCCCTGCTGCAATCTGCAAGATAATACGAGCATCAATGGCTGTTATTTCTCCATCGTCATTTGCATCAGCATTTGAAATCTGAATTTCAGTATATCCTTCTCTTCCTGCCGCAATTTGTAGTGTATAACGTGCGTCAATGGCTGTTATATCTCTGTCGCCATTAAGGTCACACATTAACTCACCTGGATAATCTGGATTTTCAGGGAATTTTATTACAACTACAGTTTCTGTCTCACCACAAATCTTACAAATGTGCATCTTTTCACCTTCAGTATCGGCAGTTGGCATCAATACTATTTTCCACTCACTGAAATTATGACCGTTTGCAGGAATTTCTACAGAGAAAACATCTCCACAGGTACATTTATATATAAAATTACCTTTTTCAGTACAAGTTGACTCTGTTAAAACCTCTGTATCGTAATCGTGAATATGAACCTTTGAATTAAAGTTAATTGCTGCATCATATAGAGGTCCATTGGAGTGTTCAATATTGATATTTTCCCACTGTGCTTCGGTTCCTGTGTAATTTACTGTTTCAAGACTATAACAGCCTGTAAATGTGTAAGCATAAATTCTCTTTAATGTCTTTGGAATTGTTATATTTGTTAGTGACATACAGTCGCTGAAAACCGCACCATTCATATATGTTACACTTTCAGGAATAACAACATTGTCTATATTGTTATTGTATGCAAAGACACTGCCATAAATAGAGGTTACAGTATTTGGAATAACAACTCGTTTCAATGAGGAGTTGGAAAAAGCACTATCACCAATGATTTTTACTCCACCTGGAATTTCAAAAACTACATCTGTTTTTCCATTAGGATATCTTAACAATTCTGTTTTATCCTTGGTATAGAGTACACCATCAACTGCTGTGAATTCAGTATTTTCCTCTGCTACAATAAACTCTTTAAGATTATCACAAGCTGAAAATGCTCTATCACCAATAGATTCCACATTTGCAGGAATTTCAACTGTTTCAAGAGAAATGCACCCATTAAATGCAGACATACCAATAGACTCTACGCCATTACCAAGTTTAAGATTAACAAAGGCTTGGCAATCACTGAAAGTACCCTGACCGATAGTTTCTACACTATCAGGGAAAATTATATCTGCAAGTTTTGTACACTCACGGAAAGCTTCTTTTTCTATTGTTTTTAAACTTTCAGGCAAAACAATCCTTTCAAGAGTTGAGCAGTTATAGAATGCTGCCTCACTAATTGTTTCAATACTGCTACCAAGCTCAAGAGTCTGGATATCTGCACAGTAATTGAAAGTATCTTTCTCAATAGTTTTAACACCATTTCCGATTTTTACTGATTTGAGAGGAACATTATAAAATGCACCTTCACTGATTTTTGTTACACTATCAGGAATTTCAATTGACTGGAGTTTTGTTCCTACGAAAGCTCGTTTTCCAATTGTCTTAAGATTATCGTTCAAAGTGAGTTCAATCAATGAGCCACAATCCACAAAAGCAGAGTCACCGATACTTTCCAAGTTATCATTTAGTTCAACGTTTGCAAGGTATGAGGAAGAACGAAACGCATATTCATCAATTGTTTTGACATCCTTACCGAGCACAACTTTTTCCAAATTACTATTGTAGAAGAGATATGCACCCACATTTGTTACGCCTTCGCCAATAACAAGCGTTTTCATTTGCCCTTCATATTCACTCCAAGGTGGATTATACATATCCCAGAACCCACCCATATCACCCTCACCATTGATGGTAAGCGTCTGCGTTTCTGTATCATATGTCCATGTGTGGCTTGTACCAAAAGTTCCCTCAATGGTATCGGCATAAACCAAAGGTAATGTTGTGACAATTAAAAGTAAAGACAGAATTATTGCAAAAAGTTTTTTCATTTTTCTTCCCTCTTTCTTTATATTATATTTTAATTATAGCACACACATAGTTTTTAATACAAGATATAGACATTCACAAAAAAAGAGTTCACAATTTGTTACAATAAACAAGAAAAAGGCAGAGTCAACACCCTGCCTTGCCATTATTTATGTAATCCACAACTGCCTGTGCTGAACATTCGGGAAGGTCGATTTCCACGGAAGGTTCAAGCATATTCTCAAGGTAATGAGCATCGGAATTACGAAGATGCTTCATATCTTTTAAGAGTTCGTGTTTTTCTTCGTACTGTGGAATGTATGCTTTATGGGTAAACTCGGCAGCAGTGAAATTCATTTCAGGATACATAAATCCCAAAACAGACAGCACCGAATATGATGAACGGTCTAAATGTGCAGGAAAAACTGCACCATCAAAGCGTGAAACTTCCTTTACAACATCGTTAATGCTTATTCCCGACGCAGTTGTTAACAAAATCTCTTCTTCCCCCAGAATTCCATCAAGGTGGTCCATGATGTACTGGTTACCGAAAATGCTCTCATCATTTTTAATCGGTGGCATTGTACTTTTGACATATTCTGAAAATTCTAACGCCTTTTCGAGAGTTGGGAAAAGACAAACTGTATGAATTTCCTCCGATGTGCAAAGTTCCATTCCGGGCACAACTGTAATTCCCGCCTCCTCACCTGCTTTTATTGCAGCAGGACAATTAAGACAGGAGTTGTGGTCAGTGAGAGCAATAATATCATAACCCATAAGCTTTGCCATATTTACAAGATTGTATGGAGTCATATCATTATCACCACAAGGAGACAAGCACGAATGCAGGTGAAAATCATACTTTAAATTCATAATATTTCACCGAGTTTGTTTGCAAGAGTATAGGCATTCTCTTCGGAAGAAAGTACCCACACACACTGCATTTCTGCGCGATTTTTCGCTTCATCATCCAAAGTAGAGTTTTCACAAAGGACGATACAAGCACAATCGGCAAGGACTGACACGGCAATTGCATTGATATTTCCCATTACGGTAAACCAACAGTCCCCGGTCTGTGCTCTGCCCATAACCCAACTTAAAAGGTCACCACAGTATCCACCTGTAACCTCTCGGTCATCGTCACCCTCAACAAGTACTTTAAGATTTAATTTTTCAACTAAACTATTTATTGTCATTATTATTCCTCTTTGTTTTCTGTACGGAAAGGTTTTGGAATAAAGCTTTCTGCACCCTCTTTGTCCTTCAATGCAAAGATACAGTCATTTCTATCGGCTTTACCGATCACTACATCTTCAGCAAAGCAATGGCAGGATGGTGAGCCACACATACCACAATCAAGTCCCGGTAACTCACTTTCTAGATTCCTGATATCATTCATTTTCTGCATAGCTTCAAAGACATTGTCAGCCAATTTCCAAGGAGCAGCCTCCAAAGGCTTTTCCCAGTACATTTCTCTCGGTACTGATTCATATTCAAGATGATTACAGGAAACAGGCATATATTTACGAAGACGCTGAAGCCTTGCCTTTGCAACAAATGGGTTTTCTACTGTCAATGGTCCACCTACGCAACCACCTGAACACGCATTAAGCTCAATAAATTCAAGGTCGTTGAGTTTTTCGTCTTCTAACTCTTCAAGAACCTTAATAACATTTTCAATACCGTCGGCTGCAAGGTAGCGTTCTCTTAAAATTGCCGCTGACTCGCCACCTGATGAAGCCCAACCAACACCAATAAGACCTGAGTCACTTAATTCTTCAAGTTCAATAATCTTATCCATCTGCTGTACCAAAACAGGATAGATATCCTTAATAGCAAGAACACCGTTGATATTTGATTTGCCATTACAGATAGGTTGCTTAATGGATGAAATCTTTGCAGTACAAGGTGTTATAAAGAAAACACCGATATTTTCGTCGGAAAGTCCTGTTTCTTGTCTTGCTTTAATTCTTGCAAGTCGAGCCGCCTCTTCCATTGGAGCGTTTAAATCAAGAACATTCTCAATAAGATTAGGGAAACGAACTCTTATAAGTCTTACAACAGCGGGACAAGCAGAAGAAATCACAGGCTTTTTAACCTTATTCATTGAAAGAATAACACGGGTTGCCTCACTGACTAACTCGGCGCCTTTTGAAACCTCAAACACATCGTCAAATCCCATGCGTTTAAGTCCTGTCAACACATAATCCGTATCATCAAGGTTATTGAACTGACCATACAATGATGGTGCAGGCACAGCAATCCTATATTTATAATCAAGAATTTCGTTAAGAGAATATTTTTCAGCATACTTTGCGTGGTGCGGACAAATTCTTATACATTCGCCACAGTCAATACATCGTTCTGAAATAATATATGCTTTTCCGTTACGCACACGGATAGCGTTTGTGGGGCAACGTTTAAGACAACTTACACAGCCCTTACACTTATCCGCATCCAGACGTACGGAGTGGAAATAAGTTTCATTCATATTTATCACTCTAATTTGTAAAAACTTTCAAGTACATAGTTGTACCAACACCAACGGTTGAATCAATTTTCATTTCGTCGGTATATTTTTTAATATTAGGGAGTCCCATACCTGCACCGAATCCCAAAGAACGAACATTATCGGGCGCAGTTGAGTAACCCTCTTTCATTGCAAGGGCAATATCGGGAATTCCGGGGCCTTGGTCAGTAAGCACCATACTGATACATTCAGGAGAGATTTCAACGTCAATTTCTCCACCACCTGCATGGATAACAAGATTTATCTCCGCCTCATAAAGGGCAATAACAACTTTTCTTGTAATTTCAGGACTGAATCCTAAATCTTTAAGTGTCTTTTTTACTGAACCCGAAGCCTCTCCTGCACGAGTGAAATCATCACCCGGAACTGTAAAATGAAGCTTAAAGTTATTCATATCATTGCGCCTCCACGAAGTCCCTTTTCAAAAAGAAGGCCACAAGCTGTAAACATCGGTTGTTTTGTTGTCAGGAGAACAATATCGCGGTCACTTGCCAAGTCAATAATTCCCTGGTCAGGCTGTTTACCACGAACAAATACGATGCACTGCATATCCATCATCTCAGCTGTTCTTACAACCTGTGGGTTAACAAGACCTGATAGAAGAACTGCCTGTTCCTTAACATATGCCAAAACATCGCTCATCATATCACTACCACAAGCAGCAAAGACCTCTCTATCCATATAATCTTCACCGCAAATTACATCGGCATTTAAAATTTCTTTAATTTCATATACTTTCATAATTCTACCTCCCGACATCTGTCAGATATAAAAATTATACACTAAAACTCATCCTATTACAATGTTCCACTTTACCGAATTATATTCCGTGAATTTGTGAATAATGAGCAAGAAAAAAGGGCAGAACCGAAGTTCTGCCCATAAATTATTCAGTTATTCAAATTAATATTTGAAGTCTGTGTACTTAGCATTCATTTCAGCAGCACCTGAACCATTAGCTGATGGAATAGCAAGTTTGATTTTGATTGTTGCATCAAATGTGTACTTGTATTCAAAGCTTGTAAGTTTGCCGTCTTCAATAACAGCTGTAATAACAATGTTCTTGTAAGTTGCTGTTGAATTTTCAGGAACAACCTTAACTGCATTACCTACTTCACCAGCAATGCTTTCGTTAACTTCTGCAAATGTGATGTAGTCGTTAGAAGCGTGTGCCCAAGAGCTGTTTGCATCTGGATTTGTGCAGTTCTTAATCTGAACCTGATATTTGTTACCAGTTACCTGGAATGACTGAATGTCAGCTTCTGTAAGGGTCATAGCCTTAATCATATATTTAGCATCAAAGCCTTCGCCTTTACCATTCTTAACTTCACCCTTGATTGGGTCCTTTTTAATACCAAGGAAACCACCAACAACTGAGTTAAGGTCAGCATTTTTATCAACACCCTTGATGATACCATCGAGAGCGCTTGTAAGAGAACCAACGTCAATGTTTCTTGTGAACTTAGCTGTTCTTTCGAATTTGTAAGAAGCTTTAGCAGCCTTTGCTGTTGCTTCGTTAAGAGCTTTTGCTACGTCTGCTTTTGTTGCAGCTGCTGGAGCTTTACCGCCATCAGGAGTTGCTGCACCACCATCAGGAGTTGTTGCACCACCGTCAGGAGTTGTTGCGTCGCCACCGTCAGGAGTTGTTGCGTCGCCACCTGATTCGCCACCGAACAAGTTTTCGTCGTCTGTTGATTCGCTGCCACCAGGAGTTGCTGTTTCACCCTGAGTTGGTGCGTTTACGCCTGCATTTTCAACTGCTTTCTTAGCTGTTGACTGACCAAGTACGAATGTACCTGCTGCAAGAGCAAGAGCAAGAACGATTGCGATAAACTTTGTAAAGTTATTTGATGATTTTTCTTTTTTCATTGCCTTAATTTCTGCCTGTTCTGGGCTTAAAGGCATCTTATTTTTTGCCATATTTAAGTTCTCCTTTCAAAAATTAAGCAAATGTATATGTGCATTCCATCTTGCCAGCACCGTTACCATCAACATTAACAACTAATGCCTTAAGTTTAAGTGAGTTAACTGTCATTGTATAGGAAAGCTTAACACTCTTAAGTGTATTGTTTTCTACAACTGCTGTAAGAAGGATTCCTGTGAAATCAACATCAAGGCTGTTGATTGTTACAAGGTTGCCAAGTGAGCCAAGACCATCTGCAACACCCTTTGCAACTTCATCTTTTGTAATAAAGTCGTTTGTTACGTGGTGAAGTGCGTTAGAATTGTCTTTCTGTGGAGTCTTGCAAGCGTTGAGCTGTACTGTATATGTATTGCCCTTTACCTGCATAACTTTAATGTCAGCCTCTGTAAGTGAGAATGCCTTAAAGAGATACTTTTCATTATTCATTTTGCCTTCTGCAGGAAGCTTACCACCCTTAACGTCACCTTCCCAAGCTGGGTCGCTTTCCTTACCGGAAATTCCAAGGAAACCACCAACAACTGAATCAAGGTTAGCATTTGGGTCAACTCTCTGAATAACACTGTTAAGTGTATCAGTTGCACTACCTACATCAAGAGGTTTTGTGTACCAACATTTTCTTGTCCATTTGTAGTTGCCTTTTGCAACTTTTGCTGATACTTCGTTAAGAAGCTTTGCTACATCTGCTTTTGTTGCAGCTGCTGGAGCATCTCCACCAGGAGTTGTTGCGTCACCGCCAGGAGTTGTTGCGTCACCGCCAGGAGTTGTTGCATCGTCGCCTGTTGGTTCGTCAATCAAAACATCGTCATCAGGAGTTGAAACGTCGCCACCTGGAGTTGTTGTGTCGCCACCACCCTGAACTGCTGTGCTACTACCACCACCAAGAATCATTGATGGGAGTGTGAAAGCAACAGATACAAGTGAGTAAGCAATCACAAGGGCAAGGAATACTGCCAATGCTTTTGTAAATGTTCCGAAGAATAAGTTAGTTTTAGCTTCTTTCTTTTCGATTTTAGCCTTAACTTCTTCGGGTGTAAAATTCTTTTTAGCCATAATTCGGCTCCCCTTTCAAATGTTATATGTAACATACACATGTTAAATGTACTACAAAAGTTTGTAAATGTCAATCAATTTTTATAGTTTTGTAATAATCTTTTCATAAATTCTGCTTATAGGCAGACCTACAACATTAAAATAATCCCCTTCTATGCCACGAATAAACTTTGAAGCAAGTCCCTGAATTCCATAAGCACCTGCTTTGTCATAGGGTTCAATCGTGTCTATATAGGCATTGATTTCTTCGTCGGTAAGTGGTAAAAACTCCACTTTAGTTTCTTCTGCAAAGGTTACTGAAACTCCATTTCCTATCGCACAAACACCTGTGAAAACCGAATGGACTCTGCCCGAAAGTGCTTTTATCATATTATAGGCATCGTCACGATTTTTTGGCTTACCGAGAATTATATTATCAAGGACAACAACCGTATCTGCGCCAAGGACTAATTCGTCATCTGCTCTCGGAACTGCCATAGCCTTTCTTGCAGCCAGAAAAACAACTGCATCGCTTGGTTTTGTACCATTGGGGATTGTCTCGTCAGCATCTGCAACACGGACGGTAAAATCAAGCCCTGCATTTTTGAGAATTTCACTTCTTCTTGGCGATTGGGATGCAAGAACTAATTTCATATTTTCCCCTCATTTTTTAACTGATTAATTTTAAGAATCATTGTCTGGGTTTTGCTGTCAGGCAATTCACCTTTCATTACCATTTCAACTGCGTTTTCAAGTGAAATTCTATAAACCTCTAAAAATTCATCCTCGTCGGGATTCTGCTCGCCGAATTCAAGTCCGGTTGCAAGATACATATGGATAATTTCACCACAGTATCCCGGAGTTGGATAAAGCTTTCCTAAGTCCATATATTTATGTGCTGTTGCACCCGTTTCTTCTTTCAACTCTCTTTTTCCTGCTTCAAACGGGTCCTCACCTTTTTCAAGCTTACCTGCAGGAAGTTCAGTTACGATTTCCATATATGGATAACGGAATTGTTTTACAAAATAGAGATTATAGTCGTCATCAAGTGGTGCTACACAAACTCCACCGTTATGCTCAACTATTTCTCTTTTTGCAGTTGTACCATTGGGAAGAAGTGCATCGTCAACACGAAGATTTACAATTTTACCTTGAAATTTATATTCAAAACTAATTTGTTTCTCTGTTAAATCCATAATTCACACTCCGTACTTTTTAACAAGTTCTTTATAATGTCTACCTTTTTCTTCAAAGTTTTTGTACTCGTTATAGCTTGATGCAGCCGGTGATAAAATGCAGACACCATCTTTTTTAGTGTTTTCATAAGCAGACTTTACTGCTTCTTCAAGATTTTCAGCTTTAATAAGATTCTTCTTTGTGCCATTTGCAAGCATCATATCAATAATTTTGTGACCTGTGGTCTTTGTGCCGATTATAACATTCAAATCACTATTTTCAAGGTCAACTGCGAAATCAGTATAATCAATTCCCCTGTCCTTGCCACCGATTATGAGAGTGTTTGCCTTAATTGCATTAACTGCACACATAACAGCATGTGGAATTGTAGCAATACAATCGTTATAAAAAGTTATACTATTGTATATACCAATATTTTCCATCCTATGTTCAATGCCCTCATAGTCATCAATAGCTTTTTTTGCCTGTTGGGCTGTTACTCCGAATTTTGATGCTGCAGTATATGCATAAAGCACATCGTGACGATTATGTTCACCTGCAAGGTGGATGTTTTCGATTTCAAATGGAAGAAAGTCATCCTTTTTAACTGTAATCGCATTTGATTTGACTGTATCTAAGTCAAGATATGGCGCTAAGCCTTGTGTACCATTATATATAAATGTATTGTCTTCATTCTGATGACGGACAATATTGAGTTTTGAATTTACATATCCTGTCATTCCACCCTTATAATGTTCAAGGTGTTCTTCATATATATTAGTAAGAATTGCAACATCAGGAGAATTTCTTGTAAATTCAAGCTGATGTGAGGACATTTCGATAACTGCAATTTTATCCTCATTCATTTCTTCAATATAATCGAGAACAGGAAGTCCCATATTCCCCATAAGCTCACAATCCACCCCACCTGCACAGAGCATTTTATAAGTGAGTGTTGAGGTTGTTGTCTTACCCTTCGAGCCTGTTACACCGATTTTCTTGCAAGGCGCATATTTAATAAACAAATCAGTCTGACAGGTTACATAAGTACCATCGGGAATATCAACATTTACAAAGGAAATTCCCGGACTTTTCATGACAACCTGGAATTTGCCGATATGTGAAAGATAATCTTCGCCACAGTAGTATTCAACGAAGTCATCGTCGATTTTCTGCTCCTTACCGTCACCGATTGCAAGTGTTTTTTCAGGCAGGTATTTTCTTATATAATTATATGTACTTCTACCCTCTCTGCCAAAGCCGAGAATAAGCACACTTTTGTCTTTTAAAAACTCAATAATTGGAGGTAACATTCTTTCCAACTCCTTTTTTGTCACATACAAAATCATTATACAATTACCCATTTGAAAAATCAACAGAAAACAGTCATATATATTATCAAAAATATATTGAAAACTTATGAAAACATAGTTGCATTGTTTAGGCAATTATGCTATAATCCCTTTAACGTGTTGAAAAATTCTATGTAATTTTCACATAAAAAGGCATACTAATGGAAAGGGAGGGACGCTTTTATGAAAGCTTACACCTCAAATAACATCAGAAATATTGCTGTGTTAGGTCACGGCGGAAAAGGAAAAACTACTCTTTGTGAAGCAATGCTCTACTTAGCAGGCGCTACTGACAGACTCGGTAAAGTTGCAGACGGAAATACAGTTCTCGACTTTGACGCAGAAGAAAAGAAAAGAAAGTCTTCAGTTTCATCAGCAATGGCTGCTATTGAATGGGACAACACAAAGTTAAATATTATTGACGCTCCCGGTCTTTTCGACTTTGAAAACGGCAGTGCAGAAGCAGTTCGTGCAGCAGAAGCAGTTCTTATCGTTACAAGTGCAGGTTCAGGCGTTGACGTTGGTACTGAAAAGGCATTTAAGGCTGCTGAAAAGAGAGGTCTTGCAAAATTCTTTGCTATTACAAAGACTGACTCTGACCACAGAAGCTTCTACAAAACTTTTGAAGCACTCAAGGAAGTTTACGGCAACAAGCTTTGCCCTACAATCATTCCTTATATGGAAGGTAACATCACAAAATCTTATGTCAACCTTATGACAGGTATGGCTTATGAATATGACGAAAACGGTAAGGCAACTAAAGTTCCGATGCCTAATGACCCTGTTATTGAAGAAATGACTGCTGCATTTATGGAAGCAGTTGCTACAACTGACGACGAGCTTATGGAAAAGTTCTTCGAGGGCGAAACATTCACTCCTGACGAAATCCTTAAGGGTCTTTGCACAGGTATTTTCGACGGTTCAATTTATCCTGTATATGCTGTCGCAGGTCTTACTTGTGCAGGTGTTGACCAGCTTCTTTATAACCTTGCTTGGTCAGTTCCGGGTGCTTACGGTTATGCAGGCGAAACAGCAAAGAACGAAGCAGGTGAAGACGTTGTTCTTCCTTGTGATATTAACGGACCTCTTGCAGCAATCTGCTTTAAGACTGTTGCTGACCCATTCGTAGGTAAGATGTCATTCTTCAAGGTTGTTTCAGGTAAACTTTCAGCTGACACTCAGGCTTATAATGTTCGTACAGGCGAAACAGAAAAGATGGGTAAAATCGTTACTGTTAAGGGCGGCAAGCAGGAAGATGCCAAGGAAATTATCGCAGGTGATATCGGTGTTGTTACAAAGCTTGCAGGTGTTAAGACAGGCGACACACTCTGTGACCCTAAAAATATCGTAATCCTTGACGGTGTGAACTGTCCGAATCCTTGTCTTTCAATGGCAGTTAATGTTCGTAAAAAAGGTGAAGAAGAAAAGGTTGCACAGGGACTCTTCAGACTTATGGAAGAAGACCCATCAATCTCATTCACAATTAATAAAGAAACTAAAGAACAGGTTCTTTCAGGTCTTGGTGAACAGCATCTTGATGTTATCGTTTCAAAGCTTAAGAACAAGTTCGGTGTTGAAGTTGATTTGACAGTACCTAAGGTTGCTTACAGAGAAACAATCAGAAAAACTGCTGAAGCACAGGGTAAACACAAGAAACAGTCAGGTGGTCACGGTCAGTTCGGTGATGTACATATCCGTTTTGAACCATGCGACAGCGACGAGCTTGTATTCGCTGAAGAAGTTTTCGGCGGTGCAGTTCCAAAGAACTTCTTCCCTGCAGTTGAAAAGGGACTTCGTGATTGCGTTCTCAAGGGTGTTCTTGCGGGTTATCCAATGGTAGGCGTTAAGGCTACTCTTTATGACGGTTCTTACCACCCTGTTGACTCATCAGAAATGGCATTCAAGATGGCAGCTTCACTTGCATACAAGGCTGGTATTCCAAAGGCTGACCCGACAATCCTTGAACCTGTTGGTACTCTCGTGGCTTATATGCCTGACGACAACCTTGGTGATATTATGGGTGACATCACAAAGCGTCGTGGTAGAGTTCTCGGTATGGGACCTGCTGACGAACCAAAGATGCAGGAGCTTACAGCTGAAGTTCCGATGGCAGAAATGGGCGACTTTACAACAGTTCTCCGTTCAGTAACAGCCGGTCGTGGTTCATTCTCATTCGAGTTCACTCGTTATGAACAAGCTCCGCAGAATATCGTTGAAAAGGTTATTGCTGAAGCAAAGGTTGACGAAGAATAATCAAAAGTCGATATAAAGATTTAAGGCGAGGAGTAAAATCCTCGCCTTTGTTGTTATAATATGAAGTGCTGAAATAAATTATAATTTGTCGGGATGTTTCAAATAGAATAGAACACCTTGTAGGGGTCA
>CALBQZ010000131.1 GCA_937899735.1 uncultured Clostridia bacterium
GAGAAAGCATGCTTACAAGAGCCACATTCTCACCAAGAAGACCACCAAGAGACTTCGCGGTCTGCGTCAGACCGGCTACATTGCCGAGGAAGAACAGAAGAAAGTCCGCGAGCTGATCCCGTATAAATAAGGAGGAATGAACCATGGCAAGAATTAAGAGAGCAGTCAACGCCGTTAAGAAACGCCGTAAGGTCCTCCGCCTTGCAAAGGGCTACTACGGAGCAAAGAGCAAGCAGTATCGCGCAGCGAGCCAGCAGGTCATGAAGTCCATGGCATATGCGTACGTCGGCAGAAAGCTCAAAAAGCGTGAGTACCGCAAACTGTGGATCGCCCGTATCAACGCAGGCGCCCGCATGAACGGCACCACCTACAGCCGTCTCATCAACGGTCTGAAGCTCGCCAACGTCGACATCAACCGCAAGGTCCTTGCAGACCTCGCGATCACCGACATGAACGCGTTCGCTAACCTCTGCGAGATCGCAAAGGCAGCGCGCAACTGAGTTTTTCGCATCACACCCCCGGATCGCCCGGGGGTGTTTTTTTCGCTGCGTTCGGGATGGCAGGGGTGCTTTGTTGCGCAAATACAGAGGCTTCGCCCCTCAAAGAGGGCGGAGAAGCTGTCACCGACAGATGACTGATGAGGGGGTCCTTTGATCCGCGAAAAGCTCTGCGCTTTTCTGCGTACCACCTCATCCGCCTCGTTCCTCGGCGTATACACTCCACTTCGTTTCGTTGCTGCGGTGCCGTCGCGCGTCAGGTCGCGCGTCGCCATCTCTTCCCCTCGAAGGGGAAGGCTTTTGGATATGTGCACTTCAAGGCTTCTCCTCGAGGAGAAGCTCCGCGAAGCGGTGATGAGGTGTTGCGCTGCCGGATGAGATCCTTCGCTTCGCGCACGGCGACGTATTGCGCAAAGCAGCTGAAATCCGCAGTTGACATTCATGGATTTGTGCGATACAATAAGGCTTGCGTTGAAGGTGTCAGGTACCGTCCGAACGCAGTGAAAGAGAGCCTCCGCCGCGGCTGAAAGCGGGGGAACAGGGCACGGACGGGAAGGTTCAGCACCGGAGCATCTCATTTTATGAGCGCGTCCTCGCGTTATCGGGGAAACGAGAGAAGGGCTTTGCCCTTAACTTGGGTGGTACCGCGGAAAGGTTTTTCGTCCCATGCTGATGAAGCATGGGCTTTATTTTTACAAGGAGGAACATATGGCAATGACAATGCAGGAACTGCGCGAGCAGTTCTACGAAAAACTGCAGCAGGCAAACGCCGCAGAAGCGTTTGAAGAGCTGCGCGTCCGGTATCTCGGCAAAAAAGGCGAGATCACGGGTCTTTTGAAGAATATGGGCACGATTGCGCCGGAAATGCGCAAGGAATACGGCGCAAAGGTCAACGCGCTGAAGGATGAGGTCGAAACGAGCATCAAAAAGCGCATCGAGGAAGCGCACGCGCGCGAGCTCGAAATGCGCATTGCGGCGACCGAGCGCTACGACCTGTCCCTTCCGAGCACGCTCAGCGAGGGCAGCTATCACCCGATTACGCTCGTGCAGCGCGAGGTCGAGCAGATCTTCGCGTCGATGGGCTTCACGATTGAGGATTATGACGAGATCGTTGACGATTATCACTGCTTCGAAGCGCTGAACATTCCGAAGCACCATCCCGCGCGCGACATGCAGGACACGTATTACCTTGATAACGGTCAGTTGCTTAAATCTCACACATCAGCTGCACAGAATGCTATTTACAAAAAGTATAAGGATGCACTCGTAAACGACGGTATGCCAATCAAGGCTATTTTCCCGGGTCGTTGCTTCAGAAACGAGGCTACTGATGCTTGTCACGAAAACACATTCTTCCAGATGGAGGGTGTTATGGTTGACAAGGATATTTCAATTTCAAACCTTATTTACTTTATGAAAACAATGCTTTCAGAGGTTTTCCGTAAGGACATCAAAGTTCGTCTTCGTCCCGGCTTCTTCCCATTCGTTGAACCTGGCTTCGAGCTTGATATTTCCTGCCTTATCTGTGGTGGTGAGGGCTGTCCTTCATGTAAGCACAGCGGTTGGCTTGAGCTTTGCCCATGCGGTATGATTCACCCTGAGGTTCTTAAAGCAGGTGGAATTGACCCTGAAGAATACACAGGTTTCGCATTCGGACTTGGTCTTACTCGTCTTGCAATGATGAAATATGGTGTTAAAGATATCCGTGATTTGAACAGTGGCAGTCTTAAGACTCTTACACAGTTCACAGACGACGAAAATTAAGGAAGGAGGAGTAAATCATGTTTTTATCAATGAACTGGATTAGTGATTTCGTTGACCTTTCAGGTCTTGACAAAATGGACTTAATCCGTAAATTCTCACTTTCAACAGCTGAAGTTGAAAACGAAATTTTCTTTAAAGGCAGTGATTTCAGTGGTATCGTTGTTGCTGAAATCAAGGACATTCAGGACCATCCAAAATCAGAAAAGCTCCACCTTCTCAAGGTTGATATCGGTGAAGCAGAACTTGTTGATGTTGTTTGTGGTGCACCAAATGTAAGACTCGGTATGAAGACTGCATTTGCAAAGGTTGGCGCTCGCTTGGGTGAAATTGAAATCTCACCAAGACCACTTGCAGGATATATGTCAAACGGTATGTGCTGTTCTGAAAAGGAAATCGGCATTTCTGATGACAACTCAGGTATTATGGACATTCTCGACGATGTTAAGAATGGTACTGACCTTAAAGACCTTTACGAAATCGACGATATCGTTTTCGAGGTTGACAACAAATCTCTTACTAACCGTCCTGACCTCTGGGGTCATTATGGTATTGCTCGTGAATTTGCTTCTCTTGCAGGTCGTGAGTTAAAGCCATTGCCTCAGGTTGATTTGTCACAGTATGACAATCTTCCAAAGGTTGATTTGAAGATTGAAGACGACCTTTGCCAGAGATATTCTTGCTTACAGGTTGCAAATATCACAAAGAATGTAAGCCCTGTTAACATGAGAATCCGTCTTTTCTACTGTGGTATGAGAGGAATTAATCTTTTAGCTGACCTTACAAACTACTTAATGCTTGAAATGGGTCAGCCAATGCACGCTTTCGACTCAAGAAAAGTTGAAAAAATCAGAATTAAGCGTTTTGATAAGCCTTTTGTATTCCAGACTCTTGACGGAATTGACAGAAATATTGACGAAAACACACTTATGATTTGCAACGACAACACTCCTGTTGCTATTGCAGGTATTATGGGTGGACTTGACAGTGAAATCGTAGAAGATACAACAACTCTTACACTTGAATCAGCAACATTCAATGCTGCATCAATCCGTAAATCAACTGTTCGTCTTGCACACCGTACTGATGCTTCAAACCGTTACGAAAAGTGCCTTGACCCTGAAATGACAGTTCCTGCTATTGCAAGATTTGTAAATCTTCTTGTCAGCATTGACCCTGACGCAAAGGTTGTGTCAGCTCTTACAGACGAATATGCATTCAGATACCCAACTGTTACACTTGATTTCGACAAGGCATTTATCGACAAGTACACAGGTATTGAAATTGCAAACGATACTATCGTAAACACACTCAATTCACTTGGTTTCAAGGCTTCTAACGACGGTGATAATTTCACAGTAGAGGTGCCAAGCTGGAGAGCAACAAAGGACGTTACTATCAAAGCTGATATCGTTGAAGAAATCACTCGTATTTACGGTTACGACAACTTTGATATCCACACAGCAGCTGCTCCACTCTACCCTGTTCGTGCAAAGGCAGAAAAGACAGTTGAAGACAGAATTAAGGATATGCTCGTTCATCGTTACTCACTCCACGAGGTTCACTCTTACGTATGGCAGTACTTTGATGAATACAAGGCACTCGGCATGGAAATTGAAGACAACATCAAGCTTGCAGGAGCTACAAATCCTAATATTGAAACAATCCGTAAGTCAATTATTCCAACTCAGCTTTGTCAGGTTAAGACAAACACAGGTTTCGCTCCTGATTTTGGTCTTTTCGAGGTTGGCAGAGTTGTAAATGGTCTTAAAGAGGACGGAATGTGTGACGAAAGAAAGAAACTCTGTGTTACACTTTTCAGCAAGACAAAGTCTCTTGAAGCTCTCTATGTTGAGCTTGCAACAATGCTTTCAGTTATTACTGACAACATCAAGCACAAGGCTTTATCATTCGTTCCAATGGATGCAACTCTCAATTATGAGCATCCAAGAAACCTTAACGAAATCTCTTGCGATGGTGTGAGCTTAGGCAAAATCGGTGTTGTTCACCCAACAGTCAGCAAGAAAATCGACAAGAAAGCAGCAATCGTGTTTGCTGAAATCGATGTTCCTGCATTTACTGAGCTTGCAGACGCAGGTATCCACTACGAAGAACCATCAAAATTCCCTGCAATGGATATTGACCTTTCATTCATGAGCGAAACATTTGCTCCAATCGGAAAGGCTATCGCTGATGCAAACTGCCCACTTATCAAGGATGTTCAGGTTGTTGACACATACCGTGACGAAAACGGCAAGTCAATCACAACAAGAATGACATTCTCAAACCCTGAAAGAACTCTCACAACTGAAGAAGTTATGGAAGTTGCAAACGGAATTATTGATGCTTTGGCAAAAGACGGAATTGCATTGAAATCATAAACCTTATTCGGCTCCCTCTGATGAGGGGGCTGTCATTTTCACAGAAAATGACTGAGGGAGAGATAAAACAAACATAACACTCTCTTTTCTCTCTCCGTCAGAGGGAGGCATTATATCACAACGCAGTTCCAAAATTTTGCGCTTTGCGCTTTGCATTTTGCATTTATTTTTCATTTTACCTATTGTTTTTTAATTCTAAACAGTATATAATATATTTAATTATTATCAGGAGGTGGCGAAATGCTTGACCCTAACAAGACAATCCAGTTTTCTCTTAAGGATGAGCGTGAGGAAACAACACGTCAGATTCTTGTGACTGTTTATGACGCTTTGGTTGAAAAGGGATATAACCCAATTAACCAGATTGTTGGTTACATTCTTTCCGAGGACCCAACTTACATTACAACTCATAACAATGCAAGAAGTCTTATTCGTCGCCTTGACAGAGATGAGCTTTTACAGGACCTTGTAAAGGAATATCTCAAAAACTCCAATAGATAAGTAGGTGTTTTCATGGCAGGAAAAGATAAATTTCTCACTTACAAGGGCAAACCATTAGTCAGAAACGGCAACACAATTTATTACGGTTTTCCTAACGAAAAATACGTTATTATGATGCAGATTCTTGCAACAAAACCGATTGATGACGTTGAGGTTGCTTCAAAAGTTTCAATTCAGTTAATTAACACTGACCCTGATGTTAGCATTCGTGAGAAAATTGTTAAATCAAGTGAGAAAAAAGGCCTTTATGCAGCTTTGGATATTGCAGAAATCTGGCTTAACCGTGCATTGGCTGAATAATTGAAATCAAACGGAACGGTGGATGGGGTGTCCACCGTTTTCTGTTTTGTAAGGAGATGTGAATATGTTTTATACAATGAAAATCGCAGGTGTGGAAAGAAATTTACCTCTTTGCCCACTTAATGATGAGCTTATGATTGCAGGTTTTGTTATTTTCGGTGACCCTGAAATTACAACTGCTTGTGCTAAAGAATTATTAGAAAAAGCCCCCGAATATGATTACATAATCACAGCAGAGGCTAAGGGTATTCCACTTGCTCACGAAATGGCAAGACTTCAGGGAAATCAGAAATATTTTGTGGCTCGTAAAAAGCCAAAGCTCTATATGAGTGGTGTTTTTGAGTCAACGGTTAACTCAATCACAACTGAGGGTGAGCAGAAGCTCTATCTCGACACAGCTGATGCTGAAATCATGAAAGGCAAGAAAATTCTTATCGTTGACGATGTTGTGTCCCTTGGTCAGTCCCTTGCAGCAGTTGAAAAGCTTGTTAATGATGCAGGTGGAATTGTATGTGGTAAGATGTTCATTCTTGCCGAGGGTGACGCAGCAAAACGTGACGACATAATCTTCCTTGAAAGATTACCACTTTTTGATAAGAATGGGAAAGAGATATAATAACAAAGGAGAGTGCAATACTCTCCTTATATTTTTGTGTATTTTGAGTTGTTTGTTCAATAAATTGGAGTTTGTAGGGTAGGCTTCTCCTTGAGGAGAAGCTGTCTGCGAAGCAGACTGATGAGGTGTAGGTTG
>CALBQZ010000132.1 GCA_937899735.1 uncultured Clostridia bacterium
TGATATCGCAGTTCCGGTTGAAGCAACACCAAACGTTGTAGCAATACCCATTGCAGCAGTAGGACCAAGTGTAACAACAGCAACTCCTACACCTGCACCTGCGGCGGCTTTGGCGGAATCCTTCAAACAAGCTTCTTCATAATCTTTTTCAATTTTATCAGCTTGTTGTTTCCAGTTGAGTCGTACCTCTTTCAACTTTTCATATTCCAATTTTTTATCACTTGGAACATTTCTTATCATATCAAATGATGATTGTAAAGTTGTTAGGGCTTGATATAAAGCATCCGTTTTTTCGCCTAAAAAATCAATTCTATCATTGGTCTTTTTAATTGCGGTTTCGGCTTTTTCTTGAGCAATTTTTAATGGTGATTTCTTTTTAGCCATTTTTATTATCCCCCATAAAGTAATTGTCAATTTCCAATTTATTGCTTACAAAGTCAGTTTCAGGAATATTGCGCTTTCTTGCCGATTTAACAGATTTCTCAAAGCCTTGTATGTATGCATTACTACTTTTTAAGTCATCAACAAAATTTAGTAAATCTTTGTCATCATATCGGTCAGCTAAGATTTTAAGACCTTCAATGTAATATTCAACAACAACTCGTTCTCTGCGCAATAATCTAATTTCCTCTTCAGCTTTTCGAGAGTTAATTCCTCGTTTTGCCTCACCATACAAGGAAATTGTAAACCTACCAACGCCAGCAATATTAAGTCTCATAAAAAATTCAGCTACATTAAAATTGCCACCTCCTGCGCCAAAACCACGAATGGTTGCGTCACCAAAGTCAATTAAACAGAATGTTCCATGTGCTACCGTAAGCATTCTTTTAACTGTTGGATTGCTAAATGGTTCACAAGCATACCACAGAGCCTTAAAGGAACGGTTGCTCTTTTCTGTTTCAAAAATATATTTTACAAGTCGTCTTATTGAATAAATGAGACGAACAATCAATTCATTAATAAAAACTGGGATGGCTTGAGCTGTTTGGAAACGAGCGTCATAGCCTTTTTCAAAAATGTTGAGGGCTAATTCATTTATTGTGCTATCAAATTCGGTTTGAGGAATGTCCAAATTCGCTTTTATGGCAATTATATCGTTAGTCCATGTCCATAAGGGTGATGGAATACCCATGCCACGTCCTTTGCTACTATGGGAACCAGACATATCAGAAATTAAATGCCCGAACCAGTTAACAACTGCACAGAAAAATTTACTTGGAATATTATGACCACGCAACTCAAAACCCTCACAACTTTTGCTTAATGTAATAGCTCTGCTATTTGAAATGAAGTGTGATGTTTCATTGAATTGGTCTAATATTGCAAAAAATAAACCAAGTATACTGGGGTTATGGCTAAGTGACTTGAAGTGATGGTTAGATGGTGTTAAGTCAAGAAGTTCTTTTGCTATATCTTTGGTATAGCTTTGGTCATATGGAATTTTGAACTTTTTCTCAAGATGCTTGATTGCAGAAGACAATGAATCATTTCCATCATCTTTCCAGCCACAAAGTTTTGAGAAGTCCTTTGTTCTGTCAGCAAACCATTTATCGGTAATATCGCCAATGGGTGATTCGCCGGGTTTGCCAACTAAAAAGATATCGATAATGCCACATAATGCACCTGAACTTGCGGCTAAAACATAATCGAGTTTATCGCATTCATGGCGTAATACTTTGATTGAATCAATAGACTCATCTATATTTTGAAGTTCTAATTCAGCTTGATTTAATGCGGTTGTAATAGATGTAGCAAACTCAAAATCATTTTCAGTTATATTCAAGTCAAGTAATAATTGTTTCTTTACGACAGTCTTTTTCATATATTTCCCTCGCTTATAGCAATATAATACCATAGAATAAAAATATATTGCAATATAATAGAATAAAAATATATTGCAATATATTACAATAGAAAAACACAAATCTTATGTCCATAAAAACGGTCTGAGTTTATTTTTAATTTCTTCCCAATCTGCCTTTCCATGTTACAATATACTCATAAAAGAACATCGCAGGGGCGAGTGCAAATCGCCCGTAATAAGACAAGGAGATGCAATTATGAGTACAAAAATAGGATTACAATTCAATGAAAATACTCCCGAGCGCGAAATCGTAGTGCCCGAAATCTCCGAAGAAGAAACCGCACTCCGCAAGTGCCTCGCCGAAATCAGTTTTCCTAACGTTTATAGACCATACACCTATTATAATGACACTTTTGATTTGAAAGTAGGAGATAGGGTGTTTGTCAGCGGTAAGCTTGACGGTGTTATGGGTACGGTTGAGGGCGTGTCATATAACTTTAAAATCGACTTTTCAAAATACGAGCGCGTTATTCGCAAGGTTGAAAGTCATATAAAAGGTGAGTTCAATCTTGTAGGTGCACATATGCTCACTTTTGACCGTGAAGCTCTGCCATATGAAAAAGTGATTACATGGTTTGATTTTCCTATTAGAACAGATGCTGATTATGTTCGCTGTTCGGACGGAAGTTCTTTCGGTCTGCATGAGATTCCTGTTGGTTGGAGTCGTGGCGAACACGGCGATTGGCTCTATGAAAAAGGACAAGTGAAATATCTTTCGCTTTACGGAAAACAGGGTCTTGCACTTGTTGAAGATGACAATGATATTCACGAAATTGAATTTATTTTTGAAGATTCAAAAATCAGTGATTTCTTTTGCGATTGCTATGACCCGTATATTTGTGGTCATCAATATGCCGTTGTGCGTCAGTTTCAAGATGTGATGACACTTATTGAAGAAAACTATGCCGAGCAGTATGTAAACAGCCACTGTTTTGCATTAGTAAGCAGAACAACCCTGAAGCCTTCGCAACCGACAGTAAAGTTTCAGGCAAAGTAGTTTTAGAATAATATTAATATCAGTAGTGTTTGATAGAACACTATAATAAAAAGAGGTGCAAATTGTGTTTGAAGACGGTTTATTCGGTGGATTATTCGACTTAAACAACGATGGTAAGCTTGACCTGTTCGAGCAAGGCCTTGAAGTCATGGTAATCTCCGAACTTATGGAAGAAGATGAACCTTCTGATTCCAACGACTTCGATTTTTAATAAAGCAAACTAATTGATAAAAATTAAGGTGGTGTGCAGGGTGTTTGTTATAGTGGATTTAGAGTGGGTTGTCTACAAGAAAAGTCATTATGAGACTACACAATTATCGGCAATCAGAGTGAATGAAGATTGGGATGCAATTGGATTTTTCAGTTCATTCATAAAACCGAAAAATATGGCTAAATGTGACTGGTCGCATCCTGCATACACAGGTGGTAATTGCGATGATTTTGCAAATGCGAAATCCGCATATAATGTGTGGAGTTCTTTTAATGAGTGGCTGAGAAATGATGATGTCCTTCTATTGTGGAATTACGAGGAGCGAATAGTATTCAGAAGACTTGAACTTTGTCTTCTCAAAAAGAATCAGACGCGTAAGCCGGTTATATTAGATAGCCTTGTGCATAGTTACCTGAAGGGGCAGTTTTCATCAACGGGAAGTCCGTATAAGATTGCGGCGGCGCGAGGAATCAAGGTTAATGTGAATTTGCAGCATTATTCACCAAATGATGTAAGAGTATTAAGAGAATTAATGCAAATAATTGCTTTCCCACAACACATCTTGCTTAATCAGTCGGAAATTATAAATGCCAGACTGGAAAATAACTTAAAATTACCATATCAGTATCATAAAGAAACAAATACTATTCACAAGAGAAAATGTGAATTGATTACATTGCAAAATCTGGTTACTTTCGGGTGTTCTAATCTTGAAAATGCAATCAAATGTTCATACAAATTTTGCGATTGTTGTAAAAGTGAATATAAAGAAGCGCTTATTGAGTATAATAAGAGTTTCATTAAACAAGCAGGTTTTAATTATATTTTTTCACCTAGTTCCAAAATTTATCACAAAACTACTTGCAAAATCGGTTTAGCAATGAAAAATATAATAGGTACAAAGAAATATAAAAATGTTGTAAAAGCCGGTCGCAGACCTTGTCAGTTTTGTAAACCGTCTTCTGAGGAAGAATATAGAAGAATGAATACAAAAGATAAAATACTTCGTTCGCAGATAAAAACCGCTAACATGCCTCCTAAAGAAGATGTTAAAGGAATAATCAGACAGAGAGTTGCAGCTGAAGAACGTCAGCGCAGACTTCTAGATGACGAGCTTACTGAAACTGAAAAAGCCGATATTTATACACTCACTCAACCTCGATTTGCATTCTGGGTAGGGCAGGGGTATCAGAATTTTCATACATACAATTGTCATAAGCTTAAAGGACTGAGTAACTTGCGAGGCTTTAGTACTTACAAAGAAGCTGTCAAGGCGGGATTTACACCATGCAAGCATTGTAAGCCGACTAAAAAAGATGACGCTACTATTTCAATTCCGATTACAAATTGTGTGCGAAAAGATGAAAAAATTGATGATATTATTCCTTTGTGTGAGGAGGCAGGCTTCACACATTATAAAGAAAACGAATATTTTCATATTGAAACTTCAGTTGGTAAATGGAAAATCATAATCAATTCATCACCTATAAAACTGGACCACATAAATTTGGCTAAAACACCTAATGAATATTATTATCATGAACAACCGCGAAAATTTCTCTCATATGCAGATGTGGTTGAGTACATAAAACGGCATGATAGTAAACTTATGAAAAAGCCGACTGTTATTTGAAAACAAACAGATACGATTATGCGCACTGCAAGTCACTACTCGGCACTAGCAGTAATCGCCAATCAGAAGGAGTTTATCAAATAAAATCATTCACAAAGCATCTCACATAAAATCCTTTCAGCAGCCAAAGTCCCACCGCAATAAATAACGATAAAAGCCTTGGTCACCACCAAGGCTTTTGCTATGTCACAATATAATAATTTCAACAAAATTCGATGCTTTTTGTCACAAAGTCATACAGTAATTCGATTTATATTTTAATAGGGAAATAATGATGATTTTACAGCAATTAAAAAAAGAAAAATAAAGTGAAATTATGAATTTTATAGTTTTAAGTGGTCCTAATTACAATGAGAATTATGCTGTTGTACTTGTACACTGAAAAGGGTATTTGTTTCATAATACAGTCCAATAAACAGGACTGTATTTAGTTGAAAAAAAGAATAATTTGTATTATAATGTAACTTGATATATTGTAACTAATTGACGTTAGGGGAATAGCAATGATTACAGGCGAATTAAAATCAAAAATTGATAAGATTTG
>CALBQZ010000133.1 GCA_937899735.1 uncultured Clostridia bacterium
ATATCCCAGTTTCTCATAGCATTTTACAAGATATAGATAAATCTCTATACTATTCTCCGGATTTTTACTTAATGCTTTCTCGTAGCAGGGTACCGCGTTTTTATATTCTTCAGAATATAGATATCTGTTACCTTTATTACATTGATATTCAGGAGAATTAAATAAATACTGCAACCCAATTAATGCTGCAATCAAACTAAAAAATACAAAAATCAAAACAATGGTAAGATAATGTTTTTTTCGTCTTTTCTTTCCGCCATTATTGACAGTCACATCTTCCATCACTTCGTTGCTGATTTTATGTAAGTTTTCATCCAACCTGGTTTCAACTTCCGGCTCAAACAAAGGTACAATATTCACTTCTTCCCCGCATTTTTCACAATACAAAGAACCTTCTGCAATTTCGCCCCCGCATTTTTTACATTTCATATAGGGCTCCTTTTCCGTTATTTTAGAGCAGTGGAAACACAGTTGTTCATGAGCATTGCAATGGTCATAGGGCCAACACCGCCTGGAACAGGTGTAATTGCGGCACATTTGGGTGCTACATCATTATAGTCAACGTCACCGCATAGCTTACCATTCTCATCTCTGTGAATACCTACATCAATTACAACAGCGCCGGGCTTTACCATGTCCGCAGTTACGAAATTGGCTCTGCCCACTGCCGCTACCAGAATGTCCGCTTCACGCGTTACGGATGCAAGATCCTGTGTTCTGCTGTGGCAGATGGTCACTGTGCCGCTTCTGTGCAGCAGGAGCATTGCCATGGGCTTGCCCACGATATTGCTTCTGCCGATCACCACGCATTTCTTGCCGCTGATCTCAACACCTGTGGAATCAATCAGCTCCATCACGCCTGCGGGTGTGCAGGGCAAAAAGCTATAATCACCTATCATAATTTTGCCGACATTAACAGGGTGAAATGCATCAACATCCTTATGTGGCACAATAGCATTAAGGACTTTTTTCTCATCAATCTGTTTTGGTAGTGGCAACTGGCAGAGAATTCCGTCAACTGCATCGTCATTATTAAGTTTTTCAACTAATTCGAGTAATTCTTCTGTGGTTGTTTCTTCAGGAAGAGCATATTCAAATGACTCCATTCCAACTTCTTCACAACCTTTTTTCTTGTTGTTTACATATACTCTTGAAGCAGGGTTATTACCTACAATTACAACTGCAAGTCCTGTTTTTTTGCCTTGAGCTTTAAGAGCTTCAACCTCTGCCTTAATCTCATTTCTTACTGATGCAGAAACTTCTTTACCGTCAATAATTCTATACATTCTCCTGCACCTCCGTTGTCTTTGCTTTTTTGAGCTTAATAAATTTGTAAATTGTAACTATAGTACAAACGGCAACTATTGCAAGTGACAGCACCTGAGATGCACGAAGAGTTGTGTTGCCGATATAAAGGCTATCTGTACGAAGTCCCTCAACAATTGTTCTTTCAATACCATAGATAATTCCGTAACCTAAGAATAACTGTCCGTCGAATTTATAGAATTTCTGGCAAACAATGTAAAGGGCTACAAATCCTAAAAGACACCACAAGGACTCATAAAGGAATGTTGGGTGTACCGGCAAATTAGGGTCCATTTCAAATCCATTCTGTGCAAACTCTGCCTGATGGCTGTTTATGTAAGCCACAATCTTGTCACTTGTCATACCCCAAGGAAGAGTGGTATTTGTGCCAAAAGCTTCCTGATTTGTGAAATTACCCCATCTGCCGATTCCCTGACCGATAAGCAAACTCATACCGATAAGGTCAAGCAATTTTATAAAATTAAGTCCTGTTTTTTTACATACAAGAAAGGCAACTAAAATGCCACCGATAATACCGCCATAAATGGCAAGTCCACCTTCCCAGATTTTAAAAATATCTTCAATGTTGTTTTTGTAGTGGTCCCATTGGAAAATAACATAGTAAGCTCTTGCACCTACAACTGCACCAATAATGCCATAAATAAGCACATCAACCATATTATCGAGACTCATTTTCCATGTATAAGCTTTTCTTCCACCGAAAAGAGCAGCAAGGATGAGTCCGAATGCAATAAGCACACCGTAAAACTTAATTGTGATTACTCCGTCACCCATAGGGATTTCAAGTAAGTTTGCATACACATCAAACTCCCATCCAAGTCCAGGGAATTCAACCAAAGTGTGGTCTGTTAAAAATTTCATACTCTTTCCTCCTTATTCTTGATTACTGACATTGAGGAATTCTCAATATTAAATGCCTCTTTAAGGCGACGATTAACATCTTCCACTGTAATACTCTCAAGTATTTTAAGCTGGTCAAAAAGGCCTTCTCCGTTAAAATAAGCACTGATTAAAGAGTTGCTGATTGAATCAACACTATCAAAGTCCATAATAAGACTACCGTAATGCTTTTTCTTGATTCTCTGGAAGGCTTCTTCGTCAACACCTGTTTCCATGAGTTTTTCAATTTCACTATTAATTCTTTCACGGACTTTTTCGTAGTCATTACTCTCACCATTAAAAATGTGAGCTGAATACCCATAGCCCTCAAAATATTCTGTGTCAAAGGTTGTATTGATTAAGTTATCATTAAGCATTTCTTCATAGAGTAAAGATGTGGGGCCTGCAAGAATATCAAGTAAAATTCCACTTTCCATTGACTCTTTAAGTGTTCTCAATGGAGTTTTGATGTCTTCTTTAAACCCGATTGCAAAAATAGGCATTGCAACAGAAAGATTCTTTACAGCAGTTTTTTCGACTACCGAAGCAGGTTCTTTACAGAATTTACGCTCAATTTCTTTACTCTCTTTTTGTTTGAGCATCTTATCTGCGATTTTTAATACTTGTTCAACGGTTACATTACCTGCAACTGCCAGAGCCATGTTTGCAGGGTTATAAAATGTGTTATAGCACTCATAAAGTAAGTCAGCAGTAATATGACTTATTGACTCAACAGTACCTGCAATATCAATCCTTACAGGATGCTCGTGGTACATTGCACGAAGCAACACGAAAAGGGACTCCCAACCAGGTTCATCCTCATACATTCTGATTTCCTGACCGATAATTCCCTGTTCTTTCTGTACAGTCTGCTCTGTAAAATATGGGTTACTTACAAAGTCAAGAAGAATTTCAAGGGAATCCTCGAAATTACCTGTACACGAGAAAAGGTAGCAAGTCTTATCAAAAGAAGTATAAGCATTTGCAGATGCACCTGTTTTTGCATATCTTGCAAAGGCATCAAGTTCTTCGCTTTCAAAAAGCTTATGCTCTAAAAAGTGAGCAATACCCTCAGGCACTTCTGTAAATTTTCCATTACCTTCAACCTTGAAGCAAGTGTCGATTGAGCCATATTTCGTACCGAACACGGCATAGGATGAAGAATAATTTTCCTTTGGGTAAACAAAGATTTTAAAACCTGACTCGTGGTCAATTTCAAAATATGAATCCTTGAGGAGGTCGTTTCTGATTTCTTTAATATTAGTCATTGTTTTCATCCTCCCCTTTAAGTAAATATACAGTATCCACTGTTACTTTCCTTGCACATTCAATTACCTGTTCACGTGTAACAGCGCTTATTCTCTTCGCAAACTCTTCACCACTGATAATTTCTTCATCAAATTCCTGAGAACTATAGAAATTACAAACAGCAACAGGCGAATCCTCAACACCTTTGAAAGCATCGCAAAGAGCAATGATTGAAGAATTGAAATCTTCGTCTGTAAATTCTCCGTTTTTCATAACGTTAAGCTGATTGAGAATTTCCGAAAGTGCTTTTTCGTAGTTTTCTTCCTCAATACCGCTCTGAATAAGAATAATACCCTTTTCACGGATAAGTCTTGCACCACAGTAATAGCAAAGACTCATTTTTTCACGGACATTAAGGAAAAGTCTTGAATATGGTCCGCCACCGAAAATATCGGTCATAACTCTGTATGCAAAATAGTCGTCATTTGCGTCTTCCATACCTGCACGAAGACCAATTACAAGTTTAGCCTGATTAACGTCCATCTCTTCCTTAAAATATCTGATTTCATCAGCTTTTGTAACAAATACTGTTTCGAGAAGATCAGGACTTCTGTTTTCGATTCTTTCTGCGAATGCTTTGAATTTTTCTGTAAGCATTTCACCATCAACGCTACCACAAGCAGTAATTACAATCGACGCAGTTTCGAGCATGTTGTTATAAGCATCTAAAAGTTGCTTGCTATCAAGACCTCTGACACCTTCTTCAAGCCAGTCATTGTCAATTCCGTAAGGCTCATCCTTACACATCAACTGACGAAGACGGGAAACAGCATAAGCTCTTTTGTCATTCTTCATAGCCTCGATATTTTCAAGAGTGAAACGGATTTCACGGGCAGTATGACCTTCATCAAAGCCATTTTCTGTAGCATTTGGATTTTGGAGGACTTCCACAAGGAAATCAACTGCTTCTTCTGAAATGGAATTTTCGTCAATACTGAATTTATCGTCAAGAATTTCCATTGAAAATCTTATCCTTACCTTTTCACCAACAGTTACAACTGTTGTATCAAAACAAGCATCATACATGCCCTCCACTTTTGAATTGAAAGCCTTCACCGTGTTGTATTTTTTTGATGTATGACCCATAAAAGATGCAAGTACGTTCTGTGCAGGGAAATACTCACTGATAGGCAAGTAAAAATCTACCTTAATACAGTTTGTTTTAAATTTATCACTGTTGACACAGAGTAGCTTCACGCCCTTTGAAATCTCTGTATAAAATCGTTCGCTCATTTGTGTATCACCCTTACTATATAAATAATTTAAATATACCATAAATTGCTGTTTTTTTCTACTGTTTTAAAAATTTAGTTTCCCTTTTATTTCAATTATTTTCTCCTTTTTGGTATAAAATAACCAAATTACCATTAAAATATAGTTACAGACAAATAAAAATCGTTGACTTTATGCCGATTTTGAACTAAAATAGATTAGATAATCTATCAATAAACAAAATCTCAAGAAAGGAAGCATTATGAAAGTCGTTTACAATCTTCAAAAAGCCGGTCTCAACCTTGCTCTTGACCGTTTGCTTAAATATATTGACAAAGACCCGCAAGCTAATATTGTAAAATTAAGCGAAAAGATTGAACCTATCTTCAACAAGATTTTCCCGCCTGAAAACTTTAAGAAAATTCAGGCAGTTGCTAAAGATAAGGACAATATCTGGACTCAGTTTGCCATTAATATGGTTAATGATATTGACCGAAATGTTTTAAAACAAATGCTTCTTTCCTTTGGTATTGACGCAGGTTTATACGGTACAAAAGCTGTTCGTGAAAATCGTGAAAAGTACAAGTGCAACATTCCTTTCAACATTCTCTTTGACCCTACAAGTGCTTGCAACCTTAACTGTAAGGGTTGCTGGTCTGCAGAATATGGTCATAAACAGAATTTATCCCTTGACGAAATGCAAAGTATCGTTTCTCAGGGTAAAGAGTTGGGTTGTCATTTCTATTGGCTTACAGGTGGCGAGCCACTTATCCGCAAAAAGGATGTTTTAAAAATCTGTGAGAATAACAAAGACTGCATTTTCCTCATTTTCACAAATGCAACTCTTGTTGACCAGGCATTCTGCGATGAAATGAACCGAATTGGTAATATTTCTCTTGCTTTGAGTCTTGAGGGTAATGAAGAATCCAACGACTGGCGTCGTGGTAATGGTGCTTATCAGACAACAATGAAAGCAATGGATTTACTTCAGAAAAACAAATGTCTTTTCGGTGTTTCTGTTTGCTACACAAGAAAGAATCTTGACACAGTTACAAGTGACGAATTTGTTGATTTCATTATCAGCAAAGGCGCAAAATACATGCTCAACTTCAACTATATGCCGGTAGGCTACGGTGGTGACAAGGAATTGATTCCTACACCTGAGCAGAGAAAAGAACTTTATTTCTGGAACAAAAAAATGCGTGACGGAAAGACCGGCAAGCCAATTTTCATTATGGACTTCCAGAATGACGGTGAATACGTTGGTGGATGTATTGCAGGTGGACGAAATTATTTCCACATTAATTCTGCCGGTGATATCGAACCTTGTGTTTTCATCCACTTCTCCGACTCTAACATCCGTACTCACACACTTTTAGAGGCATTACAGCGTCCTCTCTTTATGACATATTATAAAAATCAGCCATTTAACGATAATCATCTTCGTCCTTGCCCAATGCTTGAAAATCCTGACAGACTTCGTGAAATCATCGAGCAGACTGGCGCAAAATCTTCCGACTTGCAACGTCAGGAAACTGCAGAAGAACTTTGCAGTAAATGTGACGAATATGCAAAGGACTGGGCTCCTGTTGCAGAAGAAATCTGGAACAGCACAAAACACAGAGAAACCCATACTCAGTATTATCGTGACACAGCTGAAGGCAAAGCCGAATTCGGTGGTTGCACAGGAAATTGCGCAAACTGTAACGCACATAAAAACTAAATAAACAAATAAAAAAGCCACTCTTTCGAGTGGCTTAATTTTTTTAATTAGTCGTTTGTGTAAGGCATGAGAGCGATTTGACGAGCTCTTTTGATAGCTGTTGTAAGCTCTCTCTGATGATATGCACAAGTGCCTGTTACACGGCGAGGAAGAATCTTTGCTCTTTCTGATGTGTAACGACGAAGCTTTGCTGTATCTTTATAGTCGATTTTTTCAACTTTTTCTACACAAAATGCGCAAACTTTTTTACGACCTTTTCTGTTAGGTCTTGCGTTCTTATCGTATGCCATTATAGTTTTCCTCCTATATTCAGATTAAATCAGAATGGGAGTCCCTCGTCATCATCTGCAAATGGGAATCCCTGGTTGTCGTCTGGTAAAACTGAGAAGCTGCCTGCATCTGCGCTCTGATATGAAACAGCAGGTGCTGAATCCTGTCTTGCGCCGAAATTACCACTTTCACTCTTGCTACCACAGAATGATACGTTGTCAGCAACAACATCATAGTTTGTACGCTTATTACCGTTTTTATCTTCATAGTTACTAACCTGAAGTGAACCCTGAACAGCAATCATCTGACCTTTTTTGAAAAATCTTGTCACGAAATCTGCTG
>CALBQZ010000134.1 GCA_937899735.1 uncultured Clostridia bacterium
CAAAGGGAAAAAGAATTGCTCTTCCTAACAGTGAAATTATGATTCATCAGCCTTTGGGTGGTGCAAAAGGTCAGGCAACTGATATTAAAATTGCTGCTGAGCATATTCTCAGAACAAGGGATAAGCTCAATAAAATCCTTGCTGAAAATACAGGCAAGCCAGTTGAACAGATTGCTGTTGATACAGAAAGAGACAACTGGCTTTCTGCTCAGGAAGCAATGGATTATGGCATTGTAGATAAAGTTTTCTATAAGAGATAACCTTACCAGACAAGGAGATTTGTTATGGCAAGAGATAACGAAAAAGATAGAAATGTAAGATGCTCTTTCTGTGGTAAAACACAGGAGCAGGTTGATAAACTTATTGCAGGTCCTGGTGTTTATATCTGTGATGAGTGTATTGAACTCTGTATGGGAATTATTGATGAAAATGCAGAACAATCACACAGACAACAGGGTAAAAAGGTTAAGCTTGAAGAAAAGGTTTTACCTAAGCCACAGGAAATCAAAGCAAAGCTTGATGAATACGTTGTTGGCCAGGATGCTGCAAAAAAAGCATTGAGTGTTGCGGTTTATAACCATTACAAGAGAATATATCATGGCTCGGATGATGGCGTAGAAATCCAGAAGAGTAATGTTGTGCTTTTAGGACCTACCGGTGTTGGTAAAACTGTACTTGCACAGACTCTTGCGAAAATTATTGATGTTCCGTTTGCTATTGCTGATGCAACTACTCTTACTGAGGCAGGTTACGTTGGTGAAGACGTTGAAAACATTCTTTTACGTCTTATTCAGGCTGCTGATTTTGATATTGAAAAGGCTGAATGTGGCATCATTTATGTTGACGAAATTGATAAAATTGCACGTAAGAGTGAAAACCCATCAATTACTCGTGATGTAAGTGGTGAAGGTGTTCAGCAGGCTCTTCTTAAGATTCTTGAAGGAACAGTTTCAAATGTTCCCCCTCAGGGTGGAAGAAAACATCCTCAGCAGGAATTTATACAGATTGATACTTCAAATATCCTCTTTATCTGTGGTGGTGCTTTTGACGGTATTGAAAAAATCGTTGAGAAGCGTGCAGGTAATTCAGGCCTTGGTTTTGGCGCAGATATAAAGAATAAAGCACAATTCCAGGAAGAAGATATCTATTCAAAAGTAATTGCACAGGACCTTGTTAAGTTCGGTCTTATTCCTGAGCTTGTTGGTCGTGTTCCTGTTATAACAGCATTGCAACAGCTTTCAAAAGAGGATTTAATCAGAATTCTTTCAGAGCCTAAAAACGCATTGTTAAAACAATTTAAGGCATTGTTCGATATGGACGATGTTGAACTTGAGTTTACAGACGATGCTTTAAATGCTATTGCTGAACTCACACTTGAAAAGAAAACAGGTGCTCGTGGTCTTCGTGGCATAATGGAAAATGTTCTTATGAATATTATGTATGAAACACCATCAGACCACACAATTTCTAAGGTTATCATTACAAAAGAATGTGTAACAGATAACGCTGTGCCTGAGATTATCAGGGACGAAAACAGAAAACCAAATGTTTTAATGTCAAAAAAGTTCAATAAAACAAATTCTAAAAAAGCAATATAATTTATAAAGCCACGGGAAACCGTGGCTTGTACTTTGAGAAGGAATACATATGAAAACAAGAATCAAATCTACATTTTTGCTGTTCCTGACTGCAATAATCTGGGGCTTTGCCTTTGTTGCACAAAGAGTTGGCGCAGAATTTGTAGGTGCATTTACATTTAATGGTATCAGATTTTTTCTTGGAACTGTATCATTAATACCTGTCATAGTCATTTTTGAAAAGGACAAGTTCAATTTGGAAAGCCTTAAAAAGACTTTATTACCCGGACTTATAGCAGGTGTTGTCTTATTTGTTGCATCAACCTTACAACAGTATGGTGTTGAGATAACACAAAGTGCAGGTAAAGCAGGTTTTTTAACAGGCCTTTATACGGTCCTTGTACCATTAATAAGATTTGTAATGGGTAAAAAAACAAGTATATTTACATTTTTAGGTGCTATTTTTGCACTTGTCGGACTTTTCTTCCTGTGTATGACAGGGGATGAACTGTCTTTCGGCATAGGTGATATTGTTCTTATTATTGGTGCTTTTTTCTGGGCAGGTCATATTCTCGTTGTGGACAAGTATGTTAATAATATCAGTCCTCTTAAATTCAGCCTTGTCCAATTCCTCGTGTGTGGAGTTTTAAGCATCAGTTTTGCTTTGATACTTGAGGATATCAGTTTGGTAGCAATTAAGAGTGCAGGAATTCCTATTTTATATGGTGGTATAATGTCCGTAGGTGTTGCTTACACTTGCCAGATTCTTGGTCAGAAAGAAGCAGACCCTACTTTTGCGTCGATAGTTTTTTCAACCGAGTCAGTATTCAGTGCAATCGGTGGTGCAATAATTCTTAATGAAGTAATGAGTGGCAGAGGTTATTTAGGCTGTGTGCTTATCTTTATCGGTATAATTCTGTCTCAGTTAAATGTGGAATTGTTCCGAAAAAAGGCATAATAACAAAAATGACACTTTTATTACAGATTATTACTATATATTGACAAAATGTACAGTATTAAGTAAAATTACCGTATAGTATAATCCCATTTTTATGGAGGCAATTATGAATATATTGCAACGATTTCAAAAGACTATTGTTTTTATTTTGAAAGCAATGTTATATATATTGCTTGGAGCAACATTTTTCTTTGTACTTGGTACAGAACATGTATGGCTTTTAAACCTTTCCAGAACAGCTGGTGTTACACTCGTTACATTCTGTGTTCTTGAAACTGCTCTTGTTTCTGTTTATGGCGGGTATGCAATTGGTAGATTAAAGAGTAAACCAATTATCACTTCATTATCGCTGGCAACTCTTGCAACCGACTTGGTTACTCATTTACAGCTTTGCATTATGAATGTTAATGAAAACAACAATGACCACTTCGTTTATGAATCACCACATTTGCTTCTTCTTGTTATGGTGATTCAGGTAGCTTTGATTATCTTATTCACTTATTTTGGACAGTGGGTGTTTTTCTCAATCAACCCACCTGAAAAATGTTGTGTTATAACAAGCTCAGTTGAGTCATTGAATAATATAATGCCTAAAATTATGCGCTATAAAAAGCAGTATAAAGTTGTTGATATGGTGCATTATACAAGTGAAAACGTTTTTGACATCATTAACAGAAGTGATACAGTATTTTTGTATGATATACCTTCTAATTACAGAGTTTTATTATCCGAGTACTGCTACTCAAAAACAAAGAACATCTATTTTAACTTTGAAATGACAGATATAGTTACATTGGGTGCAAAATCATCTATACTTGACGATAAACCAATGGTATCTGCTGTTGTCAGAGATTTGACCTTTGAACAGCGTCTTGTTAAACGAACAATGGATATTGTCGTTTCTCTTGCAGGACTTATTGTTTTAGGTCCTATATTGCTTTTGATTGCACTTCTTATCAAACTCGATGATGGTGGCACGGTATTCTTCCGTCAGAGAAGAGCAACAAAAGGTGGAAAGCTTTTTGACGTTTATAAATTCAGAACAATGAAGGAAGCAGGAAGCATTAACCTTTCTGCAAGAACTGATGATGACCGTATAACAAGAGTTGGTAAGTATCTTCGTAAATTCCGTGTTGATGAATTGCCACAGCTTATTAATATTCTTAAAGGCGAAATGAGTCTTGTTGGTCCTCGTCCTGAAATGGTGGAGAATGTTGATAAATATACTGAGGAATTACCTGAATTCTCATATCGTTTGAGAGTTAAGGGTGGCCTTACAGGATATGCTCAGATAGCTGGTAAGTATAATACTTCGCCTAAAGATAAACTTGTTCTTGACCTTATGTATATTGAAAAATACAGTTTATGGCTTGACTTTAAACTGATTATGCAGACTCTTACAGTCTTTTTCAGAGCAAGCGACAGTACTAAAGGTTTTGAGAAAGAAAAAAATAAATATCAATTTACAGAATAAAGGGTGTTTTAAAACACCCTTTACTTTTTTCTTTTTTGTGTTGTTTATATATGAAATATGTGGTATACTAAACTGATATAATAAGATAATACTATTGGTGTTTATAGATGAATAATAAAAATTTCTTTTCAAAGACAAAAGAGAGAAAATTAAAGCCATTTTTAATTTCATTTTCAGCTTTTTTAGTTATTCTGATAGGCTGTTCAATCTTTATTTTTATGGATTCAATAGATTATGATTTTGATAATCTTGTAGAGAAGGAACAAACAGAAATAAAAGAGAATGAAATGGAGTCGGTAGATGGACAATATTCAGTTTCTGAATTAAGTGGAAAGTCACAGATATTGTTTGTTGTTAAGGATGATGCAGGAAGTATTGATTTATCTTTTCTTGTTATGACCGATTTCGATAATAAAACTATGAATGTTAAGGTTATTGATGATAAAACAGCTTTAACAAAGGTTTATTCTGAGGATGGCGAAAATGGTTTAAAAGAACATGTTTCTGCACAACTAAATACAACTGTCGATAGATATGTAGTTTTTGAAAACTCACAATTCAAAAAGTTCTTGTCCAGGTTTAATGGAATTACAATTGATGTGAAGAATAAGGTCGATTATAAATCCCACGAGTTTAATTTACTGTTAGATACCGGAAAACAAACAGTTTCAGGTGACATAGCATATAAGCTTCTGTTGGTAAGCGATAACGATACACTTGAATATGTTTTATGTGACGTTATAAATTCTGTTTTAACACCAAAATATGTAGATAAATCAGAATCATTGTTTAAAGTTTTTGTCAATTCGTCGTCAACAGATATCTCAATAGTTGATTATGCTGATAAGATTGACAAGTTGAAGATTTATGCCTATTCTTACGATAAATTTATGCCAACACCATACGTGGCAGGTGAATGATTATGAAGAAAAAGCTATTACCTTTCTTAGCAGCAACCCTCTTTGTTTTGTATTCTTTGGTAGGAAATAACATTGATTTTATTGTTGAAGCATATAGGATTAAGGAAGATAAACCATCCCAAGTACAAATAGAAGCATTCAAGGCAAAAACTAAGGAGAAATGTTTCTATTATTATGATAATCTTCCTGATGGTGACAAGGATGACTATATTTCTTTGTACTATGGTTTTACGGAGTATGACGATTCTATATATATCAAAAAAACAGAAAGTGACATTAAAAATCTTATGGTTGCTGTTCTCTATGACAATCCCGATATATTCTGGGTTGATTATAACTATGAGTTTTCATCTAATGAAAAGGCGTCTATGATTGCTCCTGAATATCGTTTTACTGCAGAAGAATCACAGCAGATGCAAAGTGAAATAGATGAAATAATCGGTGAAGTTATCTCTCAGGTCAATAAATACAATTCCGATTATGAAAAGGAATTATACATTCATGATTATGTTATAGATAAAACTGAATACGATATTTCCACCTTAGGTGATATGGGGAATACAGTTTATAACACACTTATCGTCGGAAAAGCTGTTTGTGAGGGTTATGCAAAAACTATGCAGATTTTACTTGATGAAGCAGGGATAGATAACTATCTTGTAACCGGTGAAGCCACAAATGATAAAGGAGAGCTTGAATCACATATGTGGAATATCGTTACTATCGACGAAGAAAATTATCATCTTGATGCTACGTGGGATGATTTGAACGACGTAATGGAAATAGGTTATTTTTATTTCAATGTTACTGATGAATACATATCACGTGACCATAAAAATCTCTCACCATCCAACAATAATTGCGTTTCAAACAATGCCAATTACTTTGTAAAGAACAATTCAGTTGTCAATGATTATAATGGGTTTTCAAGTCATATAAACAGAAGCGTAAAAGCCTTGTCAAATGGCTCGAACGAGGTTGTTTTTTACTTTACTGACCATAATGACTATGAAAAAGCCTTGAAAGATTTAGAAAATGATAATGGCTTTTTCAAATATGTTTTCTCAGTTGTAGATAAAAGTAAGAAAAGATATAGAAAAGATAATGTTGACTATGTAACAATAGATGCACACAACTATTTGTCCATAGTTTTTAAAGAAGGTTGATTGTAATGGATAAGGAAAGAATTGAAAGAGCATTCCGAGAAATTTTAATTGCGATTGGTGAAGACCCTGACAGAGAGGGCTTAGTGGAGACTCCAAAAAGAGTTGCCAATATGTATGAAGAAATATTTTCGGGACTTACAGAAAATCCTGAGAAGCATCTTAAAATGTTCCGTGAGGGACAGAGTGACGAAATTGTTATTGTAAGGGATATTCCTATGTATTCAATGTGTGAACATCACTTCTTGCCTTTTGTTGGTAAGGCACATATTGCATATATTCCGAATGATGATGGTCTTGTTATCGGACTTTCAAAACTTGCAAGAATTGTCAATAGTTATGCTCGTCGTCCACAGTTACAGGAGAGACTTACAGCACAGATTGCAGATTTCATTGATAAAGAAATGAATCCCAAGGGTGTTGCTGTTGTTGTTGAGGCAGAGCACCTTTGTATGACAATGCGTGGAATTCGTGCAGCGGGTTCAAAAACACAGACATCTGCACTTCGTGGAAGTATGAGAAAGGATGCAAGAACAAGAGCCGAAGTAATGACTCTTTTAGGATTAAAATGATTTTCTCAGGTGAAAAATTCGGGTTTGAATTAGGTAAAAAAACATATGTAATGGGTATTCTCAATGTGACGGAGGACTCTTTTTATGACGGTGGAAAATACAATACACCTGAAAAGGCAGTTGTCCGTGTCAAAAAGATGCTCAATGAAGGTGCTGATATTATCGATATCGGTGCTCATTCAACACGCCCTAACCATAAAGAGCTTACTGAAAAAGAAGAACTTGAAATTATAAAAAATTATCTGCCATTAATTTATAATGAAACCGGTGCTGTAATCTCTGTTGACACTTTTTATCCGTCTGTTGCTGAATATGCCTTGCAGAATGGTGCATCAATAATCAATGATGTCAGTGGCATGTTTAATGAAAAGATGGCAGAACTTGTTGTAAAATACCACTGTGGTTGGGTTATTATGCACACGGGTGGTGGGGATGCGGTAACTGTTCCCGAATATCCAACAACAGTTACTGATGATGTTATTGATTTCTTTGATTATATGTTGAATAAATGTCTTGGATATGGCATTCATAAAAATCAACTTTGCTTTGATATGGGAATCGGTTTTGGTAAGTCCCATGAGCATAATATTGAACTTATAAAGAATATTGATAAGCTAAAACAGAAAGATGTTGCACTATTGACTGCACTTTCAATGAAACGCGTGGTTAAAAACACAACAAATGTACAGGGTGAAGATTTGCTGTATGGCACAATATCAGCAAATGTACTTGCTATAGCAGGTGGAACGGATATAATCCGTGTTCATAATGTGAAAGAAAATGCACTTGCTGCAAAAATGGTTGATGCAGTTGTGAGAGGTTAGTATGGATAAAATTATTGTTAAAGATTTAAAGCTTTTTTGTTATCACGGTGTTAATCCCGAAGAAAAGGTTGACGGACAAAATTTCGTGTTTGATATTGAGACCTTTTTAGACCTTAGTTTGCCTTGTAAGACGGATAATGTTGATGATACTGTCAGTTATGCGAAAATCATAAAGACAGTCCGTAGAGTGGCTCAGAGCGAGAAAAACGATTTGCTTGAACATGTTGCACAACGAGTTGTTGATGCACTGTTTGACGAGTTTTCAAAAATCCATAGAATTATTCTTACTCTTAAAAAGCCTGAAGCACCAATAAAGGCAGATTTTAGTTACGTTGCTGTGCAAATTGAAAGGGAAAGACCATGAAAGCATATTTAGGAATCGGTACAAATATCGGTGACAGAATGGAAAACCTGCAAAATGCAATTTCTGCACTGAATTTGCTTCCGTTGACAAGGGTAACTCAGGTTTCGGATGTTTATGAAACTGACCCTGTGGGATATGATGACCAGGACAACTTTTTAAATATCTGTGTTGAGGTGGAAACAAAGCTTAATTCGGATAATCTTCTCGGTGCAGCATTGGGGATTGAAGCAGGACTTGGCAGAATAAGAACTATTAAAAACGGACCTCGTATTATAGATATTGACTTGCTTTTATATGGTGACGAATGTAAAAGTTCAGAAACATTGATATTGCCACATCCAAGGATGATGGAAAGAGGTTTTGTGTTAGTTCCATTGATGGATATATGTTTTGAAAGCAAATTCATCAATAAAAATGATGTGGATAAAAAGACCTTTGATGGAGTTCGGTTTTTCTGTTCAAAGGATGAGTTGAAAATAGATTAGTGGATTCAGGTGACTTATGAATTACATAATTATGGACCTTGAGTGGAATAACGCTTATATGAAGTCTGCTCAGAAATTTGTAAATGAGATTATTGAAATCGGTGCAGTTAAGCTTGACGAAAATCTACAGGAAGTAGGCACTTTTTCTGAACTTATTAAACCTATAGTTTCAAAAAAATTGCGTTCAAGAATCAAAGACTTGACTCATATAACGAATGACGATATTCGTGGTGGTAAACCATTTTCAAAGGTTATGAAAGAGTTTGAAGAGTGGGCAGGGGAAGATATTGTAGTCCTTACTTGGGGTGATACCGATATAAGAACACTTCTTTCAAATTATAAACACTTTTTACATAAGGATACAATTAACTGTATTAAAAAATACGTTGATTTGCAGGTGTACTGTCAACAGTTTATCAATATGGAGAATGTTCAGCAGGCAGGACTTTCCTATGCGGCTGAATGCTTAGAAATTGACCCTGAACAGTACCCACATCACAGAGCACTTGACGATAGCCTTTTGAGTGCTGAATGTTTTAAAAAGACATTTGATGGTGACAAAATACTTGATTTTATAAAGAATTGTGACGAAGATTTTTATTTGCGTCTTTTATTCAAGCCTTATGTAATTAAGGATAAAAACGACCCCCTGATTGATAAAAACCTCTTTAATTGCTTCTGCGATATCTGTGGTGGAAAAGTGCAGACAAAAAAGAAATGGAAATTTATGAATCAGTCATTCCGCGGAGTCTTTTATTGCGAAAACTGTAACCGAGAGTTCAAAGTAAGCCTTCGTGTTAAAAAGTTTTATGACTATATTGACATCAAACGAAATTACTCAGAGGTCATAAAGACAAAAGAGCCAAAGGAAGAAACAACAGAAGCATAAACGAAAAGGGTAGTAACAATATCGTTACTACCCTTAATTATTTATGTAATTGTTAGTTTTTCAGACTCTGTAATGGTGCTGGGATTCGTCCACCACGGTTAATGAATTTAGCAGGGGAAGCTGTGTTTAATTTCATAACAGGACCATAACCTAAAAGTCCACCGAAATTAAGTGTGTCACCAATGTTCTTGCCGATAGCAGGAATAAGTCTTACTGCAGTTGTCTTTGAGTTGACCATACCGATTGCAGCCTCGTCAGCGATGATACCTGAGAGAACTTCTGCAGTTGTATCACCGGGTACAATAATCATATCAAGACCAACGGAGCAGACACAAGTCATAGCTTCAAGCTTTTCAATAGTCAATGCACCACTTGTAGCTGCTGCTATCATACCAGCGTCTTCAGAAACAGGAATAAAAGCACCTGAAAGTCCACCAACGTGGGACGAAGCCATTACGCCACCCTTTTTAACTGCGTCATTAAGGAGTGCAAGACAAGCAGTAGTACCGTGTGCACCACACTGTTCAAGTCCCATTTCCTCAAGAATATATGCAACAGAGTCACCGATTGCAGGTGTAGGAGCAAGGGACAAGTCAACGATACCGAATGGTACATTGAGTCGTTTTGATGCTTCACAAGCAACTAATTGACCCATTCTTGTAATTTTAAATGCAGTACGTTTAACCATATCTGCAATTTCAGTAATGTTAGCATCAGGGATTTTTGAAATAGCTGAACGGACAACACCTGGACCTGATACACCAACATTGATTACACAGTCAGGCTCACCAACACCGTGGAAAGCACCTGCCATAAATGGATTATCTTCAGGAGCATTGCAGAATACAACGAGTTTAGCAGGACCGATACAGCCTTTGTTTGCAGTAACCTCTGCAGATTCCTTGATAATCTGTCCCATGAGTTTCACTGCATCCATATTAATACCTGCCTTAGTTGAGCCTATATTAACTGATGAACAGATATGTTCTGTAACATCAAGTGCTTCAGGGATACTACGGATAAGTGCTTCGTCACCGGCAGCAAAGCCTTTTTGTACAAGTGCAGAATAACCACCGATAAAGTTGACGCCAACAGTCTGTGCAACTCTTTCAAGAGTTTTTGCATACAAAACAGGGTCACCTTTACCAGATGCTAAAATCATTGAAATCGGTGTAACGGAAATCCTTTTGTTAATAATAGGAATACCATATTCCTTTTCAATGTCTTCACCGGTTTTAACGAGATTTTCTGCTTTTCTTGTCATCTTCTCATAGATTTTATCACAAGTTGATTTTGCATCACCTGTGCAGCAATCAAGCAGAGAAATACCCATTGTAATTGTTCTGATATCAAGATTTTCATCCTGAATCATATTAATTGTTTCAAGTATATCGTGTGTATTTATCATTATTAATACCTCGGATTATATTCTGTGCATTGAATTGAAGATGTCCTCGTGCATAACGTGGATAGAAAGTGCCATTTCTTCACCAAGAACAGTAACTTTGTCAGAAAAATCAGTAAAAGGAACAGTTGCTTTTTCTAAATCAACAAGCATAATCATACAGAACATATCCTGTAAAATTGACTGTGACACCTCAATTACATTAACACTGTTTTCAGCACAAACGCCTGATACTTTTGCAAGGATACCAACCATATCCTTACCAACTACGGTAATAATACCTCTCATGTGTAATACCTCCAAGATTGAATTGACAACATTTTATCACAATATAACAAAAAAGTGAATAACTTTATTAAATATCTTTCTATTTTTTATTGAAAACATATGGTAATTTGTAGTAGAATAGTTTTAGATATATGGAGGGATTGCTATGTACAAGAATATTGTGGATTTGCATGTTCATACAGATAATTCATTTGACGGAAATCACTCTGCAACTTTCTTTTGTGAAAAGGCAGAATTTATGGATTTGAGAGCAGTTGCTTTTACTGACCATTGTGAGGTTGACCAGTTCAGAGGTGACCCGGCATACGAAAAACGCATCTTCCAAGCTTTTTTTGAAGTGTCAAAAGTACGTTCAGCTTTTCGTGGGAAAATTCTCATCCTCAATGGTATAGAGTTGGGACAACCGGCATTTGATACTGAAACTGCCGATAGAATATTGAGTACACATGATTACGATATGGTTTTAGGCTCTGTTCACAATCTTCGTGGTGGTGAAGATTTTTATTTTATGGAAAATCTCACTCTTAAAGAAGCAGAAAAGCTTTTAGAAGAGTATTTTAATGCGTTGATTGAATTGCTTGAATGGGGTAATTTTGATGTGCTTGCTCATCTTACTTATCCGTTAAGATATTTCTATTCAAAATCAAATCTCACAATTGATTTGAGTAAGTTTAAAGACCAGATTGATGAAATTCTTTTACTTACTGCAAAATCCGGTAAGGCACTTGAAATCAATACTGCAGCACTTCGTCAGCCTTTGAACAAATTATCACCTGAGGTTGATATTGTTAAACGATTTAAAGAACTTGGTGGAAAATATGTGACCGTAGGCTCTGATGCTCATTATGCAGAACACCTTGCAGCGGATATTGATATGGCGTATAGCTGTGCTCTTGAAGCAGGTTTTGACGGTATAACATTTTTCCAGAAACGAACTCCTATAGAAATGAAAATTGAAGTGGAGGAATAATAAATGAAGGTTAAAGCAGCAGCAAAAATTAACTTGATGCTTGATATTCTCAAAAGACTTGATAACGGATATCATTCTTTGTTTATGATTATGCAATCGGTTGATTTATACGATATAATCAGTGTTGAGAAAAACAGCAATAATGAGATTTTTATTAAGTGTGATACTGAGGGTGTGCCTTGCAACGAGAAAAACATTGCCTACAAATGTGCAAAAGCATTTTTTGATGCTCTTTCCATTGACGACAGAGGTGTTACAATAGAAATAGAGAAAAATATCCCTATGGCTGCAGGAACTGCAGGTGGTAGTGCGGATGGTGCTGGTGTACTTTATTGCTTAAACAAGATTTACGAAACAAATCTTACAGAAAAAGAACTTTGCAACATCGGTGCAAGGGTTGGCGCTGATATTCCATTCAGCCTTGTTGGTGGTACGGCAATAGCGCTTAATACGGGTAATGTTATTGCTCCTGTCAAAGATTTACCTGAATGTTATATCGTACTTGCAAAGCCTGACCAGGATGTTTCAACCCCTGAGGCTTATGCTCAGTTTGATGCACTTTCCCGTGTTCGTCATCTTGACCGAGTTTCAATGATTGAAGCAGTTGCAGATGGTGACTATGAAAAAGTATGTGAATTATGTGGTAATGTGTTTGAACAAGCTGTGGAGGTACCAAAGCGACCACATATCAAAGGTGTTATGAGAAAATCAGGTGCTGATGCATGTTGTATGAGTGGTAGTGGACCTACTGTTTTTGGCATCTTCAGTGATAAAGAAAAAGCTCAGGATGCATATTCTAAGCTTTCTAAAAAATATGATAATGTGTATCTTTGCAAACCTGCAAGCAAGGGTATTGTTGAGATATAAAACATAAATGGGAGGGGAATTATTATGAAAAAATATGATGTTTTTGTTGTTGGTGCATCAACAACAGGCTGTTGGTTTGCATACCAGATGGCAAAGCAAGGCTTTAAAGTCCTTGTAATTGAGAAAAATGAACCCGACAATGTTTCAAGAGAATATGATGTTTTCCATATGGGTAAAGCTGATATGGAAAAATTTGACCTTGTTATTCCTCCCGAAGGTGACCCACTACGTGAATTCTGTTTTGGTCACTCAACAATGATTTCGCCTTACGGTAATTATCCAAAGGCTTGTGCCGAAGCTCCTGTTATCGGTTTACATAAGCACGATTATATTATGGCTATGGCTGAAAGAGCAAAGGATGCGGGTGCAGAAATTATCTATGGTGCATCATTTACTGATTTCATTTACGATAATAATAAGAGAATAATTGGTGCAAAATATAAAATCAACGATGGGGAAAATGAAGCTTATGCGAGAATTGTTGCTGATTGTTCAGGTATCCCTGCAGTAGCCCGTACAAAGCTTCCTGATACATCAGTTGTAGGAAATTTCAAGCTTACAAATAAGGATATTTTGTATGTTGTCCTTTACTATGCAGAGTATCTTAAAAAAGATTTTAATCCAAGAGACCTTGACGGATTTTTTATGCAGTATAAATCCTGGTCTGCACCATCCGACAATCCAAATGGTGCAATCCTTGGTATCGGTGCATTCTGTGGCTATGATTATGCCGAAGAAATCTTTAAAGAAGACTTTATGAAGAATGTTAAATTTCCTGAATACACAGTTGAGAGAATTGAAAAGGGTATGACACCTTATCATACATCTGTATATTCACTTGTTGACGACGGATTTATAGCATTGGGTGATGCTGCTTGCCATACAAAACCAACTTGTGGTGAGGGTTGTACATCTTCACTCGTTGCAGGTGAAATTGCAGTTGAGGTTATCTCAAATCTCCTTAAATCCGACAAGTTCCTTACAAAAGAGAGAATGTGGAGTATCAACAAACGTTATATGACAGCCCAAGGTAAGGATTTCGACTCAATGAGACCACTCCTTATGGGTATTATTTCAATGGACTATGACGAAGCAGAGTTCCTTTTTAAGAATGATATTATGTTCAGTGAAAAAATCCTTGGTGGTATTGATACAGGACTTGTGTTGGACGCAAGTGATATTGCAGGAATTGTAAAGGGTATCGCAACAGGTATTGCTAAAAAGAATCTTAAACCTGCAACAATTGCAAAACTTGTTAAGGGGCTTATGTATAGCACACAAGTTGGCACATTGTACGATAATTATCCTGCATGCTATGAAGATTTCCCTGCATGGAAAGCGAAAGCAGATAAACTCTGGGAAGAAATCGGACCGGTAGCAAATACCTGTGACCCCGAAATTCTCAAAAAATTAGGATATTAAGCTTTTAGGCTCCCCTTGTCAGGGGAGCTGACATTTTTTGCAAAAAAATGGCTGAGGGGTAGTCAAACCATTCCTCAGCCTGATTTTTACATATTACAATTCATTATATACTCAATCAATTTTGTGCAACCCAGTAAAACATCCTCATAGGTTGTCTTGAAATCTCTTGTGTACCAAGGGTCAGCAACATCACGGTCAATATGAGCAAAGCTTAATAATTTATGTATCTTATTATCCTTGTCATAGCCGATAATTCTGTTGATGTTTCTCATATTTGCACTGTCCATTCCGATTATGAAATCATACTTTTCATAGTCGGATTTTTGGAGTTTCACAGCCTGACGTTTTGTGTATGGAACACCCATTTCGTCAAGTATTTTCTTGGTTCCCCAATGAGTGTCACTGCCGATTTCTTCCGTACTTGTAGCACTTGAACAGATGAGAAAATCTTTTTCCATTCCATTCTTTTTAACAATATCTTTCATCACAAATTCTGCCATAGTTGAACGACAGATATTTCCGTGACAAACAAACATAATCTTAATCATAATATCACCTGAGGTTAGTATATCATATTTATTTCTAAATTTAAAGTATCGTAAAAACTACGACCGACCATCGTAAAATTTACGAGTGAGTATCGTAAAAACTACGACCGACCATCGTAAAAATTACGACCTATAAATAATATATAGAAATAAGATAAATAACTAATATTAATTAATGGAACACAAGGAGAGGAACACAAGGGGACGGTTCTTCTGTGTTCCAATTGATTTTTGTTGTAAGGTACGATTTATCATCGTCCCTTAGCTATATTTATTGACAAAGAAATGTTAAAATGATATAGTTGTACTAAGGTCAGAGTGAAAATTAGTCACAAGGGACGACACACAGAACCGTCCCCTGTGCATATAAAAATTTTCTCTTCTGCTTTTGATGTTTTTGAAACAATATTATCATAATCATTAAAGGAGAAAACATACTATGTATAATTTTTCGGGAATATTATATAGAATATTTAGCACTTTTGGATTAATGTTTGTAATGGCGATTATTATAATTTTGTTTGAGAAACCATGGTCAAGGACATTTCAGTTTAATAAAAACTGCAGATTTGCGATAGTGGCTATAATAATTGCTGTTGTTTCTACTATTTTTTATATATCGCTGATTGTTTCACCTAATGTATCGTCTTATACAGGGGAATATATCGATTCAAACCGAACTTTTAGTTATGCTTCACCTTTGCCATTCAATTATAAGTATACCTTTTGGAATGGTGAAGGAGTTAAACCAGTATTTTATTTAGATGCATTTTCAAAAAAGATAGTTTCTCCCAATGGCCTAGAAGAGGGTAATATATACACGATTTATTACGAAGAAAAGACTAAAATTATCGTTGGTATAAAAGAAGAGTATGAGTGCACATGAGTGCACAAGGGACGGTTAGCGGAAGTGCACAGGGGACGGTTCTGTGTGTTCGGTTGATTAAGGTTTAATGTAGGGGCAGGTCTCCGTGCCGAACACAAGGGGACGGTTCTTCTGTGCTAGATTAGTAAGTGCATATACCCTGTGCATATAATTGGAATGGGTTGTGGTGTTGTAATAGACTATTGTTTGCAAGAAACAATAACAGGAGTAAAGTCATGGCTATGAGAGAGAATAAAATTGACAACAAAGCACTACAAAATTATTTATCATTCGGAAATATGCCTAACAAAAAAGAACTATTTTCAATTGTTTTTTCTGGTTTATTCTTTACTTTTCTTGGCGTATCAAAAAACGATAATAAACCTATAAACATATTTGTTATTTTGATTTGTATTATTGCAATGATAATATATTTTTTTAAAGTGAAAATACGGCAACCAAATAAAAAGCAGATGAGTTTGTACTATGGCTTGTACGGTTTACTTTTTGCGTTCATCTTTGGAATTTTAGGTGTTGTGCAAATAGAAAACACTATGTATTCTTTATGGATAATAGTGTTTGTCACTATATGTGATTTATTGGTTGTTTTATTTTTAGAAATATATATTAGACAAATTGTATCAGGAAAGAGAAATATGTCTAAAACCAAAAGTGTTTCAAAAGGATTGATATTTGTAGGCTCTATATGTGGAATTATGTTATCGAGGGTATTTTATAAAAATGGTATTGACTTGAGGTTAGAATTTGTATTTATACCGTTTTCAATAATATTTTCACTTTTTTATTCATACATAATTAAATATCGTTATTATAACCAATTAGACCAATCATAAACACAAGGGGACGGTTAGCGTGAAAACCTAATAGTTAACCGAGTGTACAAGGGACGACACACAGAACCGTCCCCTTGTGTTTTTGTGTTTTTTAATAAGTGTTTCAACTAAGGTGAAATGGGAGGTTAACGGATAGTTTTGTATAATATAGATGAAATTATGGATATGCTTGACTGGTGCAATTCGATTGAAGTTCAAAAAAAGGGACGTGAATTAGCTAAACATATTAAATGCATTAATGTGTTTATACAACCACTACATCAAAGACACAATAAAAATGTTTGGGAGAATTGTGCTATAATATTGGCTGAAAAACCAGATGAAGAAATCGCACCTTATTTATACAAGTTGTTCGATTGGGTTTTAGACATGAATTGGCCAGGAGCTTATTGTATTCTAAATAGATTAAAAAGTTTCAATGATAAAGAATGGTTTAACTATGTACTAAATGACTGTATAAATAAGGCTACATTATTAGAGGAAGATAATTGGCTAAATGTATTAAAATCATTCGACCAACAAACACAAGGGGACGGTTCTTCTGTGTTAGATTAATTACAGCTTAATACCCAAGGGCGAGGTTAACTACCTTGTCTTTTTTTATATCTTATCACAAGGGAACACAAGGGGACGGTTCTTCTGTGTTAGATTAATTACAACTTAATACCCAAGGGCGAGGTTAACTACCTCGTCTTTTTTTATATCTTCTCATAAGTATATTTTAGCTCTCAATTTCATATTAATTTATGACAGAATAGGAGGGCTTGGTTTTGAAAAGTTTAGTTGATGAGAGAGCATCTTTATTAGGTGAATATATTGTTGAGAATAATGCGACTGTCCGTGCTGCTGCAAAAGTGTTTGGTGTGAGTAAAAGTACAGTACATATGGATGTTTCAAAAAGGCTTTCAAGAGTTAATCCGGGTTTATATAAAAAAGTGCGAAAAGTCCTTGATATCAACAAGGAAGAAAGGCATATTCGCGGTGGTTTGGCAACTAAAGAAAAATATATGTCCAAAAAGTGATAAATAGTGCATAAATTTCCTTTTAACACTTGAAATTTCACTATATTTGTGTATAATATTATTCGTAAAAATATGTACATATATCACTTGAAAGGTGGACAATATAGTGGCAGACGAAAAAAATCTCTTTGTTGAGCTCGAACACGAAGTGATGGAGCTCTGGGAAAAAGAGAAGTATTATGACAAGCTTGTTGAGAAAAATAAGGGTAATAAAATGTTCCGTTTCCTTGACGGTCCTATTACTGCAAACAACCCAATGGGTATTCACCACGCATGGGGCAGAAGTACAAAGGATATTTTTATCCGTTACAAGTCTATGCATGGTTATGATTGCCGTCGTCAGAACGGTTTTGACTCACAGGGTCTCTGGGTTGAAGTTGAAGTTGAAAAACAGCTTGGTTTCAAAACAAAGAAGGATATCGAAAATTACGGTATGGACAAGTTTACACGTCAGTGCGTTGACCGTGTAAAGCATTTCTCAGGTATCATTACTGAACAGTCAAAAAGACTCGGTATGTGGATGGATTGGGACAATTCATACTACACAAATACAGACCTTAACATTCAGGGTATCTGGCATTTCTTAAAGGAATGTGATAATCACGGTTGGATTCAGCGTGAATATAAGCCAATGCCTTGGTGTCCTCGTTGTGGTACATCTCTTTCTGAACATGAAATGACAGGTTCATATAAGATGATGACTCATAACTCAGTTTTCTTCAAGCTTCCTATTGAAGAACTTGATTCAAAAATTCTTGTTTGGACAACAACTCCTTGGACATTGTCTTCAAACGTAGCACTTGCAGTTAACCCTGAAATCGACTACGTTGAAGTTAAAATCAAGAGTGACGACCAGACATTGATTCTTGCTAAAAACGCAATTAAGTACCTTGGTGACGATAAGCTTGAAGTTCTCCGTGCACTTAAGGGTGAAGAGCTCGTTGGACTTCATTATGAAACATGTTTTGCAGACATTCCTGCTCAGCAAGGTTTTGAACACAAAATTGTTGCTTGGGAAGACGTTGCTGCTGACGAAGGTACAGGTGTTGTTCATATTGCTCCCGGTTGTGGTATCGAAGACTTTGAGCTTGGTGAAAGACTTGGTCTTCCAAAGGTTATGCCTATCGACGATACAGGTATTTACCTTGATGGCTTTGGCTTTATGTCAGGTAAGGACAGCCACACAATCGCTGACGAAGTTTTCGAAAAACTCGACGAGCAGAACAAACTCTATAAGGTTGAGCCACACGAACATAGCTACCCGGTATGCTGGAGATGTAAGAGCGAAATCGTTTTCCGTCTTGTTCCTGCATGGTATA
>CALBQZ010000135.1 GCA_937899735.1 uncultured Clostridia bacterium
AAAAAAGGTATTGACAATTTAATTTTATCATATATAATATGTTGTATGACAACGCAAACGAGATGTCAAACAACATATTATTTTTATTTTAGGAGATTTTATTATGTCACAGCAGAGAATGTTTTATCAGGAAGATTGTAATTTAGGTTTATTGGATGGCAAGACTATCGCAGTTATCGGTTATGGTAGCCAGGGTCATGCTCACGCTCTTAACGCTAAAGAGTCAGGTTGTAATGTTATCATCGGTCTTTACGAAGGCAGTAAATCATGGGCAAAGGCTGAAAAGCAGGGCTTCGAAGTTTTCACAGCAGCTGAAGCAGCAAAGAAGGCTGACATCATCATGATTCTTATCAACGACGAATTACAGGCTGATATGTATAAGAAAGATATCGAACCAAACCTTAAAGAGGGCGATATGCTTATGTTTGCTCATGGTTTCAACGTTCATTTCGGTTGTATCAACCCACCTTCATTCGTTGACGTTACTATGATTGCTCCAAAAGGACCTGGTCATACAGTTCGTTCAGAATATCAGGCAGGTAAAGGTGTTCCTTGTCTTGTTGCTGTTCATCAGGACGCTACAGGTAAGGCTCTTGATAAGGCTCTTGCTTATGCACTTGCTATCGGTGGTGCTCGTGCAGGTGTTCTTGAAACAGACTTCAGAACAGAAACAGAAACAGACCTTTTCGGTGAACAGGCTGTTCTTTGCGGCGGTGTTTGTGCTCTTATGCAGGCAGGTTTTGAAACACTTTGCGAAGCTGGTTATGACCCAAGAAATGCTTATTTTGAATGTATCCACGAAATGAAGCTTATCGTTGACCTTATTTATCAGAGTGGTTTTGCAGGTATGAGATACTCAATTTCAAACACTGCTGAATACGGTGACTACATCACAGGTCCAAAAATCATTACTGACGAAACAAAGAAAGCTATGAAGAAGATTCTTTCTGACATTCAGGATGGTTCATTCGCAAAAGAATTCTTACTTGATATGTCCCCTGCCGGTCGTCAGGTTCACTTCAAGGCTATGAGAAAACTTGCTGCTGAACATCCAGCAGAACAAGTTGGTGAAGAGGTTAGAAAGCTTTATAGCTGGAACAACGAAGAAGATAAGTTCATCAATAACTAATTACTTGTATAAAAGATTAGAGTACGGAATTTTTGTTCCGTACTCTTTTTTTATAGTATTATAGGTATAAAAATAGCGAGGTCAATCAAGACCTCGCTATACTGTGTGATTATTTTTTCTTATTTTCGCAATTCATTGGGCAAGTTGCACAATCGCCCATCATGATGTCATTAACTGTTTTTCCTGCAGGAATCATTGGTAATACTCTTTCGTCCTTATCAATAGCACATTCAATCCATACAGGACCACTTTGTTTAAGTGCCTCTGCGAATGCATCCTTAAACTGTGCGATTGTTTCTGCATAGTATCCCTTTACACCAAAGCCTTCAGCAAGCTTTACAAAGTTTGTCTTACGATGTGGGTCAGTTTCTGAAAAACGTTTACCATAGAAGCAACGTTGCCACTGACGAACCATACCAAGAACAGTGTTATTCATAATAACTGTAATAACAGGAAGATTATAGCTTACTGCTGTACAAGCCTCGTTAAGGTTCATATGGAATGAGCCATCACCCGTGATATGAACAACCTTTTTGCTGTCACCAAGAGCAGTTTTTGCACCGATTGCAGCACCATAGCCATAACCCATTGTACCAAGACCACCACTTGTAAGAAAGCCTCTTGGGTTGATATGGTGAACATACTGTGCAGCCCACATCTGATGCTGACCAACGTCAGTAACAACTACTGTATCCTCCCCTGCCATATCGCAGATTGCACCAATTAACTGATGCGGGAGAATCTGTGAGTCATCATCATGTGGTTTATAGTCAATAGCCTTATACTCCTCGAGTTTTTTAAGCCATTCTGCTCTGTCACCTTTTTTAATAAGTGGTAAAAGATTCTCAAGTACTTTCTTAACATCACCGATTAAATAGTGGTCAACAGCAACATTCTTATTGATTTCACTAAGGTCGATATCAATCTGAATAATAGTTGCTTTCTTTGCAAAATCATTTGTATCAAGTGCAACACGGTCAGAGAAACGAGTACCAATAGCAACAAGCACATCTGCATCGTCAACTGCTTTATTAGTTACATAACCACCGTGCATACCAAGAAGACCAAGATTAAGAGGGTTGTTGTAGCCTATTACGCCTGCAGCCATGAGAGTATGACAAGATGGCATATTTGCCTTTTCAACAAGTTCCAATGCAAGTTCTGATGCATTTGATGAAACAACACCGCCACCGAACATTACAACAGGTTTCTTAGCCTTATTGATAACGTCTGCCACTTTATTAAGTTCATCCATGTCAATAATCGTATCATCAACAATAACAACTTTATCTTTATTTTCAAAATCAGTTACTGCAGCAGTAACATCCTTGGTAATATCAATAAGAACAGGACCTTTTCTACCTGTATTAGCAATACGGAATGCTTCACGGATTGTGTCAGCAAGTTCATTAACGTCCTGAACCATAAAGTTATGCTTTGTAATGGGCATTGTAATACCTGTGATATAGACTTCCTGGAAAGCATCACGACCGATAAGACCTTTACCAACGTTACCTGTGATTACGACCATTGGAACGCTGTCCATATAAGCTGTCGCAATACCTGTTACAAGGTTAGTAGCACCAGGACCACTTGTTGCGATACAAACGCCTGTTTTACCAGTTGCTCTTGCATAACCGTCAGCTGCGTGAGAAGCACCCTGCTCATGAGCAGATAAAACGTGCTTAATCTTATCACTGTATTTGTAAAGGGCATCATAGATATTGAGAACAGCACCACCCGGATAACCGAAAACAGTGTCAACACCCTGTTCAATTAAAACTTCTGCTAAAATCTCTGAGCCGTTAAGTTTCATCTTTCTTTCACTCCATGTATTTGCTAATTGTTTTAGAAAAATATTAACTCTTATTTTATTATATTCGTCAAAAAAAATCAATAGTTTACAAAGAAAAAAGGCAACAGATTTGAGTTTCTGTTGCCTTAAACTTATTACATTTTAAGAATTTTCACTGTTTTCATTTGTTTCTGCTTCTTCAACTGTGTTTTCTTCAATTACCGGAGCAATTTCTTCAACTTTATCCTCGGGTAAAGTACCTGTTGCCATAAGAGATTCAAACTGTTCTTTATCAATTTTTTCTAACTTGATAAGAGCTTTGGAAACGATATGAAGTTGGTCAATATGCTCTCTGAGAATTTTTTCTGTTCTCTTGTATGCATTATTGATAATCTTTTCAACTTCTTCGTCAATTACAGCAGCAACTGTTTCGGAATAGTTTCTTGTATGGGTGTAATTCTTGCCAAGGAAAACCTCGTCATTATCAGAACCAAATGCAATTGGTCCGAGTTTTTCACTCATACCATATTTGGTAATCATATTTCTTGCTGTTTCTGTCGCACGCTGAATATCATTTGATGCACCAGTTGAGATATCATTGAAGATAATCTGTTCTGCAACACGACCACCTAAAAGTGACACGATATCATCAAGCATTCTTGACTTGAGAAGATGTGTTTTATCCTGTTCAGGTGTATAGAGAGTGAAGCCTGCAGCCATTCCACGAGGAACAATTGAAATATGAGTAACCGGGTCCTTGTTTTCAAGATAGTAAGAAGAAATTGCATGACCTGCTTCGTGATAAGCAGTAATCTTCTTGTCTTTTTCTGAAATCTTACGTGATTTCTTTTCAGAACCCACAACAACCTTCATTGTTGCTTCTTCAATTTCAGCCATCGTAATTGCCATAAGCTTACGTTTTGCTGCAAGTAGTGCTGCTTCGTTAAGAAGATTTTCAAGGTCAGCACCTGTGAAACCAACTGTTGTTGCAGCAATCTGATGCAAATCGACATCAGGAGCTAATGGCTTATTCTTTGCATGAACTTTCAAAATTTCTTCTCTGCCCTTAACATCAGGGTAACCAACAGTTACCTGACGGTCAAAACGTCCTGGACGAAGAAGTGCAGGGTCAAGAATATCAGGTCGGTTTGTTGCAGCAATAACAATTACACCCTCGTTTGCACCAAAACCGTCCATTTCAACAAGCAACTGGTTAAGTGTCTGTTCACGTTCATCGTGTCCACCACCCATACCTGCGCCTCTATGACGACCTACGGCATCAATTTCATCAATAAAGATAATTGATGGCTGATTTTTCTTTGCTTCTTTAAACAAATCACGTACACGAGAAGCACCAACACCAACATACATCTCAACAAAGTCAGAACCTGAAATTGAGAAGAATGGAGCATCCGCCTCACCTGCTACTGCTCTAGCAAGAAGAGTTTTACCTGTACCTGGAGGGCCGACAAGGAGAACACCCTTAGGAATTCTTGCACCTAACTTTGAAAATTCATTTGGATTTTTCAAAAATTCAACAATTTCTGTAAGTTCTTCTTTTTCTTCATCAGCACCTGCAACATCCTTAAATGTTACTTTCTTGGTTTCGTCGTCAGCACGTTTTACTCTTGCTTTACCAAAGTTCATTGCACGATTATTTTCACTTGTTATTGAGCTGTTCATTTTCTTGAACATAAGAACCATAAGAACAACAAAACCAAGAGTTAAAAGAGCTGATGGTAAAATGCTGAGCAACCAGGAATTAGAAGTCCCTGCCTCATAATTATATTTAATCGGTGTGTCAGGATTTTCTTTATTATACTCACGCACCATTGTGTGAACATCTTCCACAAATATGCTCACATTAGGAACAGTATATTTATACTCGGTTGTATCCCCTTTGAGCTTATAGGTCATTGCGCCACTATTAAGGTTAATGTCGTATTCTTCAACCTGACCTTTATCAAAGTACTCTACAATCTGATAGTACTGTACCTCTTTTTTTGAATCCAATCCCATATACGCATATATAACACCTATAAAAAGTACAGGTATCAAAATATATGGAATCAGTGTTTTCCAGTTGATTTTTTTCAAGTTTATTTTCACTCCTGTTTATTCGTATACCGCAGTTTTTAAAGCGCCTATAAACGGTAAGTTTCTATATTTTTCATCATAGTCCAAGCCATAACCAACAACAAAAGCGTCAGGAATCTGTGAACCGGAATAATCAGCCTTAACATTCGCTTTACGTCTTTCAGGTTTGTCAAGCAATGTACATATTTTAACACTTCTTGGATTTCTTGCTGAAAGAACCTTAATAAGATATTCAAGTGTTACACCACTGTCAAGGATATCTTCAACAATAAGTAAATCTGCACCTTCAACAACATCTGTATCAAGGTCTTTGATAATCTTTACAACACCTGATGTTTTTGTGCCTGAACCATAACTTGATACAGACATAAAGTCAATAGTGCAAGGAATTTTGATTTCTCTCATAAGGTCTGACATAAAAATTACGGAGCCTTTAAGAACACTTACAAGCACAAGATTTTTATCTTTATAGTCTTCAGATATCTGTGCACCCAGTCTTTTTACTATTGCACTTAATTCTTCTTCTGACAACAGTACTCTATCGATATCATTAATCATTATTTTTCCCCACCTTTGAAATTTTTATATATGATTTTGTACACTCATCAATTTTACAACGATTTGCAACGCCAAAAAATTCCGTCCAAACAATTCCCTTGTCATCAGAGAGAATAAGCATTTCCCCTCGTCTACGGTTTTCGGTTTTGTTCTCGTTAAAAAGTTTTTTGAGAGTTTTATTTGGTCTGTTGGGCAACTGGTATGAGTCACCTTCCCGACGATTTCGTACAACTACATTACCTGATACTTTATCACAATCGATAAAACTATCTGTATCTTTTTTATTAATAATCTGTAAATCTTCTTGTGAAAAAGCACTTATTTCATACTCTCCACAAGGAGCCACGATACTTTTCCTATTTATATCGAAGTCGATTTCAAAGTATTCTGTTTTTAAGATTTTGCCAAAAAACAATTTCTTACGTTCAACGTTAACGGTAACTTCTCCGCTTACATCAACACTTCCACCCTTTTCGATTATTCCTGATAGTGTCTCTATATGTTCACGGCTTATGTTTTTAGCACCGTTCTCCTTCAAAACCAAAGAAATGATTTGATATTTCAACGCTTTATGAGCATTTCCAAACACAGAACAATCATAATATCCATCATGTCGCGATTCATCAAGCAAATCTATAGCACTACTAACAATGTAATCCTTAGAAATGTTGAGCGATTCATTACATTTTGCAAAAGCTTTATCAAAAGATGGATTGAGTTCAAATAATTGTGGCAGAATATTGTGTCGGATTTTGTTTCTTGTGTAATCATCACAAAGATTTGTGCTATCCGTCACAAAACTCAAATTATTATCTTCAATATATTTTTCAATTTCTACTCTTGAACAATCAAGCAATGGTCTTATGTAAATATCCCTCACATAAGGAATTCCACATAATCCGGCAAGTGATGCTCCACGGGACAAATTGAAAATAAATGTTTCAATATTATCGTTAAGATTGTGTGCAGTTGCAATTACATCACAGCCTGACTCTTTAAAAAATCCGTATCGGATTCTTCTTGCACACTCCTCAATGCTTTCCCCTGTTTTCCGGGCTTCTGCAGGAATATCTGTCTTATATGAAACAAACTCAATTCCATATTTTTCGCAAAACTGACGGCAGAATTCCAAATCCCTATCAGCTTCCTCACCACGGATACCATGATGAATATGAATGGCTTTTAAACAAGTAATTCCAAGTCTTTTTTTACTATCCAGAAGAAAGTGTGCTAAGCAAACTGAATCAGCGCCACCTGAAAGACCGATACCCACAGTACAACCCGATGGAATCATATGATGCTCCGATATTGTTCTAATAACCTTATCTGTCATCTTTTATCCTTTCGAGTGTTGAGAACATTGTAAATTCAGGATTCCATGCAACTTTAACTGTTTCAGTAGAGCCGTGTCTGTTCTTACCAACTATAACTTCAGCAATATTTGCAGATTCTGTATCAGAATCCTCCTCGTTGTTCTTATAATAATCCTCACGATGAAGCATAAGAACAATATCAGCATCCTGCTCAATAGTGCCTGATTCACGAAGGTCAGTCATCTGAGGACGATGGTCATTAGAATTCTTTGCAACACCACGGGACAACTGTGAACAAGTAATAACCGGAATGTTAAGGTCTTTTGCCATCATTTTAAGACCACGAGTGATTTCAGAAACTTCATTTACACGGTTTTCTGAACGCTTTGTACCTGACATAAGCTGAAGGTAGTCAATTACAATACAATCAACATTCTTCATACGAAGAGCACGGGCTTTCATTTCGTTCACATTGATATTAGCCTGGTCATCAAAATAAAGCTCACAGTTAACAAGGTTTTGAAGAGCAAGTCCTAATTTCTCCCAGTCAGAATCAGAAATATCACCTGTTCTTAATTTATTGCTGATAATACGTGCTTCGGTAGAAATTATACGCTGTGCAAGCTGTTCCTTTGACATTTCCAATGAGAAGAAAAGAACTTTTCTTCCTTTCATAGCAATGTTTCTTGCAACATTCAAAGCGAAGCTTGTTTTACCCATAGCAGGACGTGCACCCACAACAATAAAGTCAGAACGATGGAAACCACCGCCTAAAACCTTATCGAGATATGAAAATCCTGTCGGAATACCTATGTATTGTTCTTTTTCCTGTGGGTCAGCACTACCGAGTTTTTTAAGTCTTTCAAAAACATCGGACATAATAATATCACTGACTTTTGCAGGACCCGATACATTCTTTCCCCGACGGATATCATAAATTTTCTGTTCAGCGAGATTAAGAAGATGGTCAGGAGACTCTGTTCCATCACTTGTTTTTTCAAGAATTTCACGGGCTGTAATCATCAATGTACGAAGATAGTACTTATCAATGATTATTTTAATATATGACTCAACATTTTTTGTTGAAGGAACTGCATCGGCTATTTTCATAAGATATGTTTTACCACCGATGTCGTCATATACATTTTCTTTCTTCAACTCTTCGAGAACAACAAGAGGGTCAATTCTTCCACCCATTGTATCAATATTGAGAATTGCTGTATAAATCGCCTTATGTTGTGGAAGATATAAATGGTCAATCTTCAACATATCTGAAACAGTTGGCAAACAATCAGGGTCTTTAAGAATTGCACCCAGAACTGCTTGTTCTGCATCAAGACTATAAGGTAAATTAAGATTTCCAGAAGCCATTAAATTGCTTTCCATAATTATTCCCCTACCATTACAGTCATTTCGGCAACAATATTTGTATAGAGTTTAACCTCAATTTTAAATGAACCAAATGTTTTGATATCATCCATTGAAATCTTCCTTTTGTCAACTTTAACAGCAAACTGTTTCTGAATCTCTGCTGCAACTTCCTTTGAAGTAACAGAGCCGAAAAGTTTACCATTATTACCTGCTTTTGCAGTTATTTTTATAACTTTACCCTGCAATTTTGTTTTTGAGTCATTAGCTGCCGCAACTTCAACATCAATTTTATGCTGATTTGACTGTTCACGATTACGAAGTTCAGTAAGACTCTGTGCATTTGCCTCTACTGCAAGTCCTTTTGGGAAAAGAAAATTACGAGCATAGCCGTCAGATGCCTTTACTTTTTCACCCTTTTTACCTAAGCCTTTTACATCAGCCTTTAAAATAACATCCATTTGTTTTTCCTCACTTTATACGATTTTATCGATTGCACATTTTAGTTGTGCTATTACATTTTCCATATTTTCATCATTAATTTGGGCAGCAGCCATTGTCTGGTGTCCACCACCACCCAAATCTTCCATTACAAGCTGTACATTAATATCGCCATATGAACGAGCCGATATATTGATTGTATCACCAGTTATAAACAGTACAAATGAACCATGCACACCATCAATATTCAAAAGTTCGTCTGCAGCCTGACTTGCAACAATACGTACATTTTCAAGGTCATAATCAATAACACCTATCGCACAATCCTTGTACATAGTTGAATTTTTGATTACTTCACTCTTTGCCTTTTGTGTGTTCATACTATTTGCAAACAGCTGCTTAACAGCAACCGTATCAGCACCTAAGGAGCGAAGATACGCTGCTGCTTCAAATGTACGGACACCTGTTTTCATTACGAAATTCTTTGTATCAAGTGTTATACCTGACATAAGTGCTTCTGCACAAGCCTTTGGAACTTCCACATCAACATTTATATATTGGATAAGTTCCGTTACCATTTCTGACGCAGAAGATGAGTATGGCTCGTGATAGAAGATAACTGCTTTATTTATATGGTCAACAGTTTTTCTATGATGGTCAATTACCACAATTCGTTCAACCTTATCAAACAGTTCAGGTGTTTCAAGGAAGCTCTGCCTGTGTGTATCAACTATCACCAACAAGGTTCTCTCATTTATATACTCATCAACGTCTTCGGGTTCAACAAGAATATCATCAAGTCCGTTTGCAATAAGATGCTTAGCCAAAGGCATTGCAAGGGTTGTTTTTGATGACATTACAATTTTGGCATCCCTACCAAGTGATTTACATATCATTGCAACACCGACTGATGAACCCAGCGCATCCAAATCAGCAAAACGGTGACCCATAATCAGAACATTATTGCTTGTTTTAATAAGTTCCTTGATTGCAGAAGCAATCAATCTTGTTCGTGTTTTATTACGCTTCTCAACGCCTTTTGACACACCACCGAAGAACTCATATTCACCGTTCTGTGGTTTAACAGCAACCTGGTCGCCACCTCTACCCATTGCCATATCAAGGGCTTGTCGGGCAATTTTTTCACATTGTGGTAAGTTTTCCCCCAAACCGACACCTATTGATAAAGTCAATCCGATTGCTTTATCCTCATATGTATAAGCACGAACTTGGGAAAGAATGGAAAACTTATTTTCCATCATTTTTATCAAATTATCTTTTTCAGCAAAAACAAGGAATCTGTTATTCTGTACCTTTCGTAAAATACAGTTGTACTCGCTAAACCAATTTTCAATAATTGATTCCATATCACCGAGAATTTCCGATTTTTGACTATCACGGAAATCATTTAAGCTATCATCGATACTATCAAGATTGATAATCATAAAAACAGGTCGTGTTGAAAGATATGAAGACCTATATTTTTTAAGCAAAGTATCATCAACAAAATATAATGCATGGTATTCAGTATCATTATATTTTACAACGCTTGGATAAGCAGTGTATTTCTTTTTACCATGAGAACACTCAATAGAATTTTTATCTCTTATAGCTTCTGTACCATTACCTGAGGTAAATTGCTTTACATCGTTTCCCTCATAAAAGCCACCCTCAATAAAGGTATTATAAAACAGTTTGTTATACCAGATAACAGCATCATCGTCATCAAAAAGGACAACTGGTAATGGGAATTTCTTTAATCCGTCACCCTCATCAGCAATAAGAAGCTTGCTGTTCAACGAATTAACAATATCCTCTAACTTTTTCTTTGATGTAATCCTTATAACAAAACTTATCACTATAAGTAAAACTGTAAGGACAATTCCAACAAGAGCAACAATCTTATTATATTTAAGCATAACAAGACTAAGCACAATACATATAACAGTTGCTGGAATTGTTATAGGATATGCCTTTATAATATTTTTCAATACTTGTTTAATTCGTCCTTCGTTTGAGTTTTTCATAAGCACCTTTTATATTGAATTAATTAATGGAATAACCATTGGATTACGCTTTGTTCTGTCGTACAAGAGTCGGGAAATATCGTCTCTTATTCTATTTCTTATTGTACCCCATTCAACAATGCCTTCATGGACACATTCGTCAATTACAATCTGTGAAACAAGCTTTGCCTCTGCAATTAACTGTTCTGAATCCTTAACATAAACAAATCCACGGGATACAATATCAGGACCTGAAACCAACATTCCGGTATCCTTTTCAATAACAGCACTGATAATAATCAATCCGTCTTCAGCAAGTCGTTTTCTCTCACGGATAACAGCACTACCAACGTCACCTACACCGTAACCGTCAACAAAGACTTTACCTGCAGGTACATCCTCTACAACTGCCATCTTACGCTTTGTAAGTTCAACCTGTTTACCATTACCTGCAATATAAATGTTTCCCGGAGCAATTCCCATACTTTCAGCAAGTTGTGCATGAGCTCTTAAATGCTTTTGCTCACCGTGAACAGGAATAACAAATTTTGGCTTTGCAAGGCTCATCATAAGTCGGAGTTCTTCCTGACAAGCATGACCTGAAACGTGAACGTCGTACATTTTTTCATATACAACTTCAGCGCCACGTTTAAGAAGTTCATCAACAACCTTACCAACAGTTTTTTCATTACCAGGAATTGGTGTTGCAGAAATGATAACATAGTCACCTGTACCGATTTCAACTCGTCTATGCTCTGAAAAAGCCATTCTATAAAGAGCAGACATTGGTTCACCCTGACTACCCGTTGTGATAATAACAAGTTTATCGTGAGGATATCTTGAAATCGAATCAATGCTTACAAGAATTCCTTCAGGAACATTGAGATAACCAAGCTTAGATGCAGTTTCAACAACATTTTCAAGGCTCCTGCCTGAAAGAGCAACTTTTCTTCCAACAGACTTTGCAACATCAATAATCTGTTGCACACGATGAATATTTGATGCAAAAGTAGCAACGATAAGTCGCTTGCCATCGGCTTTCTGGAACAATCTTGCGAAAGATTCACCAACTGTACGCTCACTTGCGGTATATCCTGGTCTTTGCGCATTTGTAGAGTCGGCTAAAAGGCAAAGAACACCTTTTTCACCAAGCTTTGCAATTCTAGCAAGGTCAATAACATCACCGTCAATTGGAGTTGTATCAATTTTAAAGTCACCTGTTTGCAAAATAAGTCCTGCAGGTGTATTGATTGCAAGTGCCAATGCATCAGGAATTGAATGATTAACGTGAATTGCCTCAACTTCAAAACATCCAAGCTTCACTTTATCTTTTGGCTTTATTACATTAAGCTTTACAACATCAAGTATCTTATGCTCACTAAGTTTATTTTCAATAAGACCTATTGTAAGCTTTGTTCCATAAACAGGGATATTTACTCTCTGAAGAAGATATGCAAGACCACCTATATGGTCTTCATGTCCGTGTGTGATAAAAATACCCTTTATTTTGTTTATATTCTGTTCTACATAAGTAAAATCAGGAATAACAAGGTCAACACCAAGCATATCAGGTTCAGGGAATGCCAATCCACAGTCAACAAGAATCATATCCCCACAGCACTCGTAGAGAGTCATATTTTTTCCGACCTCGTTAAGACCGCCTAAAAATGCAATTCTTACACCAACATCAGGTACCTTTGATGTCTTTTCCTTTGTACTCTTTTTTTCTTTTGTTACTTTACTTGTAGTTGTTTTTTTCTGTGTTTGTTTTTTATTCAAAAAGCCTTTTTTACTTTTTGCAGGCTTATTTTTATTACTTTTGTTCTTTGGCTTTGTTTCATTTGTCTGATTTTCCTTACTAACCTTTTGTTTAGCCATATTTTCCTCCTTTATCAAAATCAAATTTTACTATTCAATTATATGTACATAACACAACATAAAGTCAAAAAGTATCACGAACGTAATCTATGTAAAATGCTTATATTTACCCATATTATTTCAATATAATTGTCATTATATAATACTATTATTTCTTATTATTGTCAAGAAAAACACCCATTATAAAAAATCATATTGTTAAAGTATAAAAATCGTGATAAAATTAGTTATGTATTAATTCTACTCAATTATTCAAAGAGGTTCATATGGAAAAATTAAGTTATGTAGAAATGTTTACTGATGGTGCTTGTTCTGGCAATCCCGGGCCTGGTGGTTGGGGTACAATTTTGCGTTGTAACGGAATTGAAAAGGAACTTTCAGGCGGTGGAGCTGAAACAACAAATAACCGAATGGAATTACTTGCAGTCATCAACGGTCTTGAAGCATTAAACAGAAGATGCAAAGTTAAAATCTATTCTGACTCATCCTATGTTGTTAACGGAATCACTAAAGGCTGGGCTGAAAGCTGGAAAGCAAATAACTGGAGAAAAGCAGACAAAAAACCTGCTCTTAACCCTGATTTATGGGACCGTCTTTTAACACTTTTATCTCAACACGAAGTTGAGTTTGAATGGGTAAAAGGACATGCAGGCCATCCAGAAAATGAAAGATGTGACAAATTGGCTGTTGCATATTCACAAAAGTTTAAATAATTACATCATTTTTCAAAATTCGGTTGATTATCAAACTGATTTATGATATATTAGTATTTATATATTGGATATATGTATCAAATTAAAAAGGCGTGATTGAAAAGTGGAAAACAACAGTGTAACCACAACTGTTTCTCAAGAAGTTAACAGCGAAGTTTCTGCTGCTAACAGACGATATCTTCGTCCCAAAGAAATTGCTGCTTATCTTCTTACATCGTTCGGACAGAAAAACTTAAGCCAGTATGTCAACGCATTCCGTCAGTTCTTTGCTATCAGCTTCCTTGGAATGTCGGGTAGTACATACGGTGTTATCATGTTCATCGAGTCAATTTATGACGCAGTTGACGACTCAATTTCTGGTCTTATCATTGACCGTACAAGAACTCGTTGGGGACGTCTTCGTCCATGGCTTGTCATTCCTACCCCATTCTGGGCAATAGCAATGGTAATGCTCTTTACAACTCCAGCATTCCTTGTTCATGAATGGCAGAAAATAGTTTGGACTATTGTCGGTATCTTTGTTTATAACCTTGGTATGTCATACTTCGGTGCATGGACAATTATGCTTTATAACATTACACCAAACAATAACGAACGTGACAACTTGATTGCTACATCAAAGTTCGCTGACCTTTTTGGTGTATTCCTTCCATCTATTGCTTCATTCGCAGTTGGTATCCTTCCAAAAGCAACTGATAACAAAATCGGTATGCAGGATATTTACACAGGATTTGCGGTTATTATCACAGTAATCGCTGCTTTCACTGCTTTCTTTGGATTCTCTGCAATGCGTGAAAGAGTCCCACTTGCTTCCCGTGAACAGATGAAAGAAGTTGGCGTAATTGAATCTTTCAAGAACGTTTTCAAGAACAGACCAATGTTCATTCTCGTTCTTTCAGGGTTCTTCAACGGATTTAAATCTGTTGGTGTTTCAAGTGAAAGTTTCTATTGGATGCATAACTCAAAGAATATTGCACACGGCTCTATTGCAGGTATTTTCACAGGTATTCCAAACTATATTATGGTACCTCTTGCTCCTAAACTTATCCGCAAGTTTGGTGCTAAAAAGGTTGCTGTTGCTTCCGGTATTTTTGCAGGTCTCGCTTATGCAGGAACATTCCTCATTGGTATCTTTGGTAACAATGGTAAAGGATTCCTTGTTGACTGGGAAGGTCAGAACGCAATAATCAACCTTGCCGTTTTAACACTTTGCCTTACAATCTGTGGACTTCCAAACCAGCTTATGAATGTTGCAGGTGCTGTTCTTCAAGGTGACGTTTACGACTACAGTGAATGGAAAACAGGTATGAGAAATGAGGCTCTTGTTCAGACTGTTCAGAACTACTTCGGTAAGGCTGCTAACTCTGTTACAAACCTTCTTTCAGGTGTTGTTATTTCAATGGTTGGTTATGTTGCAAGAAAAGACGAATTCGGCAACATCATTCCTGAATCCAACCACAAAACACTCCTTGGTTTCTGGGCAATCTTCTGCTTATTACCTGCAATCGCTCGTTTCCTTTACGGTGTAACTCTTATGTTCTTCAATGTTGATGGTAAGTTCAAAGAACAGATGCTTGCTGACCTTGAAGTAAGACGTCGTGAAAGACTTGATAATCTTACCACAGATGGTGAAGAAGAAACTGCTGACGCAGAATAAATTTCAATCACAATATATAAAATCAACCCCAACTCGATTGAGTTGGGGTTTTGTTTGTTGATTGACATAGTCAATATGTCTGTTAACTAATCCGTCGGAATTATAAAAAAACAGGGCGAGAAGAAAATCTCCTCGCCCTTTGGTATTAAGTTGTAATTAATCTAACACAGAAGAACCGTCCCCTTGTGTTCCCGTCCCCTTGTGTTCAACAGCCTTAGTTTGTTATGCCCTTTTTTCACAGGTTAACTATTAGGTTTTCACGCTAACCGTCCCCTGTGCAGTCCTTTTCGAGTCTTTGAGCTTCTTCTCGTAAGCCTTTAACACCTAACACCATATAAGCGTCAAATGATAACATTTTATCTTTAGAATTCTTTGCAACATCATTTATCACTATTATAGATTTTTCTCTGTGAGAAGGAAAATCTACACCAAAAGTTCCAGCAGATAATCTTACTCTATCATCATCATGAAGTAATAGTCTGTCTAAAATTTTAGAACAATCTGTTTCCTTCATTTCTTTCTGAAGTTTTAACAACTTATCCATAGCACGATTATTAGCTCTAACTCTAGATTTATCTTCATAATCATCGTCTAGACATCGCTTTAAGCACAAATCAATAAACAAATTATAATAATCTTTTTTCATAAGTACACTCTCTAAAACACAAGGAACCGTCCCCTTGTGTTCCCCAGGAGAACCGTCCCCTTGTGTTCCACCATACTATTTCCGTCAACACAAGGAACCGTCCCTGTGCATTTCCTATGCATTTCTATATAGAATTATAAACTTTTTGTAATTTAGATATCTTAATTCCTAATTGTGTGTTATCTAAATTCTGAATCGAATCTGTCATTGTATATGTAGATTCAAGCAAACGTTGTTTTCTTCCGTACTTTAAAAGTACTTCTCCACCGTTTGCAAATTCTAATAATTCACTCATTTCAGGAATAACAATACTTTCTAGTTGAACAATACTCCATTTTGAGCTTTTTCCAGCATCAATTTTTTGAATTTCTTCTGTTGCACACTCAATAATTTCTTGAATAATATCCATTAATATTTTGTTTTTATTCATTTGGTTCACCTCACCCTAATACTGGAATCCACCACTGAACTCCACCTCCGATTTGACCAAACATAGGTGCAGCTTTCCCTGTTAAAACTGTTGTCCCTTTAGGAATTATAAATGTAGAAGTATTTGTCATTGTATTACTAGCTGGTAATGATAACACTCCTCTTGCATTAGCACCATAATTATTAGGCGATACCCAAGAACCTAGTTCGGCACTCTTACCACCCCAAGTTCTATACACCGTTGTATCAGCTTTAAGCGTTTTAACCTTTGGTATACCGTCAAACGATTGCATTATATTATTTGGATTTCTACCGTTACTTTTTAGAAACACAAGGGGACGGTTCTTTTGTGTTTGTCCCAATGTAATTTTTCACTTACCATAGTTAAAATATATCACTACAAAGATAAAAAGTCAACGAAAAAGGACGAGAAATAATCTTCTCGCCCTTGGGTATTAAGTCGTGACTGTCAGGACACAGAACCATCTCTTGATTGTCGTTCCTGATTATCAAAACATTTCTTATTCTACATAATTTGTTGCAACAATATCTACACCTGTACCGAGAATATTCTCGATAACAACATCACCGATATTAACAGGTGCTTTAATTGATGCTTCATTGATAACTTTCATGCAGTCCATCATCATACCCTTTGGAATTGGGTTTGCTGACTTTACAGGCACAACATAAGATTTGCCACCTTCAACTTTAACAGTTGTTGTAAGCATTCTTGTTGGCTTTGTAACCTCTGTACGAGCATAAGCATCGCCACGTTTACAAGTATTACCTGTAACAGTAGCTACATTACCATCAGCATCAAATGTAACAGTAATTGGGCATCCTAAAGGACAAGCAACACAAACAAGTTCTCTATTTTCCATTATCTTACGCCTCCACTCTTACATTGATTACTGCATCAGCAGGAAGTTCTTTGATTACAGACTGCTTGAGAGTAACATATTCCATTTCACCTGGGCAAAGTTTAACCTTTTTCTTTGAAAGGATTTCTTTGCCGTCACATTCAACGACAATTTTTGCGTTATTATAAACTGCACCGACACGGAAGTAAAGTTTAACATCGGCATCTGTTTCTCGGTTAATTCTCTGAGGTACGATATAACGAACACCATTGATACCCTGAGTATAAACACACTCACCTGTTATCTTTTCACCCTTGATGAACTTTGCAGCACCAAGACCTGCAATCTGGCTTTCCTCAGTAACATAGTCAACAAGGTCGTGAACCTGAAGTACGTTACCACAAGCAAATACACCTGCATGTTCTGTTTCACGATATTCGTCAACTTTTGGTCCGTTTGTGATTCTATCAAGGTCGAGTCCTGAATTCTTTGAAAGTTCATTTTCAGGAATAAGACCAACAGAAAGCATCAATGTATCGCAAGAAACATATTCTTCTGTTCCTGGGATTGGCTGAAGTCTCTCATCAACCTTTGCGATTGTAACACCTTCAAGTCTGTCTTTACCATGAGTTGCAACAACTGTACAGCTGAGTTTAAGAGGAATACCGAAGTCATCAAGACACTGAACAATGTTTCTTGTAAGTCCACCTGAATATGGCATAAGTTCGCAAACCATTTTAACCTTTGCACCTTCAAGAGTCATACGACGAGCCATAATAAGACCGATATCACCTGAACCAAGAATAACTACTTCGTGACCTGGCATATAGCCATCAATATTAACATATTTCTGTGCAGTACCTGCTGTCATAATACCTGAACAACGACTGCCTGCAATACTTAATGCACCACGAGGTCTTTCACGACAACCCATAGCAAGAACTACTGCTTTTGCCTGAATTTTAAGAAGACCATCCTTTTTATTAACTGCTGTTACAACATTACCGTCAGCAACATCAAGCACCATCGTATCTGTTTTAACAACAACATCAGTATCTTCAAGAAGTTTCATAAATCTACCTGCATATTCAGGACCTGAAAGTTCTTCACCGAAATAGTGAAGTCCGAAACCGGTATGAATACACTGTTCAAGAATACCTCCAAGAGTTTCTGCACGTTCAAGTACGATTATACTCTCAACTCCGTTTTCTCTTGCTTTAAGTGCCGCTGCCATACCTGCAGGACCACCACCAACCACAACAAGGTCATAATTCAACATACCGATTCACCTCACTTTGTTCTTTCGTAAATAATTTTTGAGTCGTCGCCGAATTTTGTGATGTCGCTCATTGGAACACCTAACTCACGAGCAAGAATTTCTACAACTTTACTGCCGCAGAAACCACCCTGACAACGTCCCATGCCCGCTCTTGTTCTACGCTTAACACCATCAACATCACGAGCCCCTGCAGGAGCTTTGATAGCATCAATAATTTCGCCTTCTGTGATTGTTTCACAACGGCAAACGATTCTGCCGTAAGCAGGATTCTTCTTGATAAGCTCTGCTCTTTCTTCGTCGTTCATATGACGGAAACGAACAGGTTCTTCTCTTGTATCACTATATGACTCTTTTTCGTTGAGTTCGAGTTTTTCATTAAGAATTTCACGAACATAAAGAGCAATAGCAGGAGCTGATGAAAGTCCTGGTGACTCAACACCTGCAACATTTAAGAAATTTTCACTCTTATCACACCAGCCGATAATGAAATCGTCATTAACAGGATGAGCACGAACACCTGCAAAAGATGTGATTGCATTTCTTGTTGAAACGATTGGAACTGATTTAAGTGCTTTTTCTACAATTTCCTTAAGTCCTTCAGGAGTTGTTGTAATATCTTCCTTATCCTCAATATTAATTGCTGTTGGTCCGATAAGCAGGTTACCGTCAACAGTTGGTGTTACGAGAATACCTTTACCCATTTCGTTAGGACACTGGAAAATTGTATGAACAGCAAGGTTACCAACGGACTTATCAAGAACATAGTACTCGCCCTTTCTTGGTACAAGTTCGATTGAATCGTCACCAACCATACGTGCCAGTTCATCTGAGAAGTTACCTGCTGCGTTGATTATGTATTTTGCAGAAATATCACCTGCTGTTGTGTCAAGTACATAGCCATCAGCATTTTCTGTGATTGCTTTTACTTCACAATTTCTTATAAATTCAACACCATTTGAAACAGCATTCTCAACAGCTGCAATGGTGAGTTCATAAGGACAAACAATACCTGCACTCTCTGAAAGCAAAGCACCAACCGCAGCGTCACTGATATTTGGTTCAATTCTGCGAAGTTCAGCCTGGTCAATTACTGAAAGTTCAGGAACACCATTTTTTATACCACGTTCGTAAAGTTCTTTAACATGGTCCATTTCTTTCTCGCTGAAAGCTACAACAACTGAACCATTCTTCTTAAAAGGAACTGAAAGCTTTTCGCAAACTTCTGGCATCATTAATGTACCCTGTACATTAAGTTTTGCCTTAAGAGTACCGTTCTGTGCATCGAAACCGCCATGCACAATAGCACTGTTAGCCTTTGTTGTACCCATTGCAACGTCATTACATCTCTCAAGCAACGCAACCTTAATCTGAAAACGGCTGAGCTCACGTGCAATAAGTCCGCCTACAACACCGGCACCTACAACAGCTACATCGTAAGTCATAATTACACCCTTCTTTTTCTTTTTTTAGGTGGGAAATTACACACCTATTCGTTATCTTTTGTATTATAGCATATTTGTTTATAATTTAACATAGTTTTTACAAAAAAATATTAACAATTTTTGTTACTTAAATTGTGCATTTAACCTATTACCAAGTTTCTTTATTATTCTTTTTTCAAGTCTTGATATATAGCTTTGAGAAATTCCCATTATATCTGCGACCTCTTTTTGTGTCAACTCTTCTTTTTCACCAAGACCAAATCTCATATCGATTATTTCTCTTTCCCTTTTAGGCAAATTCTCAATAATTTGCCTGAGGATTTTTTTCTCATCATCTTCTTCAATTTCTCGGCTTATTTCATCCACATCGCTTCCAAGCACATCGGCAAGCATCAATTCGTTTCCGTCCCAGTCCGTATTTAATGGCTCATCCAATGAAACTTCTATTTTCTGTGACGCAATTTTGCGAAGATGCATTAGAATCTCATTTTCGATACATCGTGATGCATAGGTTGCAAGTTTGATGTTCTTTTCAGGTGAAAAAGTGTTTACAGCTTTAATAAGACCTATTGTGCCGATAGAAATCAAATCTTCGATATTAACTCCTGAATTTTCAAACTTTTTCGCTATATACACAACAAGTCGCAGGTTATGTACAATTAGCTTTTCTCTGGCTTTTTCATCTCCGTTTGCAAGGTTTTCACTTAAATCTTGCTCCTCCTGTATTGATAGTGGCTCAGGAAGTGTAACTGGTCCATTTATATAATGAATTTCTTTCTTGAATAGTTTAAGATATAGTTTTTGAAAAATTATTTTGATTTTAGTCATTGTTCATTTCTCCTTCAAGATTTATATTTAATATTATTTTATATTCGTCGAGACAAGTGTTACTCTCACCTACATACACCTTATCCGTGACGAAATTACCTATTGTAATTTTCTGTGGTCGGAATGCCTTTACAATAGACTCCCCATTGACGGTTGAAACAGGAATGAGTCTTATGGTTTCCTCGGTATATAACTGATTAAACACCGATTTATCTGCCATTATTACGGGATAATCCGAAAATGGTTCTCTAAGGTTATTTCCCGTGTCCATCAGAGCCATACAGCTGACACTTTTTCCGTTATTTTCAATAGTTACATAGTACTCTTTATTCTTTGCTGCCTTTTTATCCGTGTATTTTGCTATAAGAGTTATTACACAATAGGAAATAACCGAACAAATAACTAAAAATGTCATATCAACATCAAAGTAAATAATCCCGTTGGAATAAAGCAATATATCCTTATCAAAAAATATGTAAATGGCATATGTCACACCACCAAAGAGAAATGTTATTGCAAACAAAAAGAATAATTTTTTTATAAACTGTTTCCATGGTTTGATTTCAAAAGTCACAGCTATCATTAAAACTCCCGAAAGAATTTTAAGAAGCATCATAATAAAATTAAGATACTCAAAAAACAGCAGTAATGACGATATTCCACCTACGAATGCACCAAGAGCAATTCGCCACCTTTTTGTATACGATTGTGTGATTCGTCTTATTGCTAAAAGTATGAAATAATTTACTAAGGTGTTAAGAATTATAAGAATATCCACATATACAACCAAACATATCACCACACAAAAAAGCTTGATACCATTGTACACGGTATCAAGCATTTAATTTGTCATTGTGTGTCTATGCTTTTAAAGAATTCATATAATCTTCTAAAATAAGCACCGCTGAAACTGCATCAACAACTGCTTTTCTTTTTTTGCCACGGACATCAACAGTATTGAGAATATTATGTGCAGAAACAGTTGTCAGTCTTTCGTTTTGAAAGTCCACCTGAATTCCTGTTTTATCCCTTAAAAGTTCACCGAACTCTCTGCAAGCATCACTACGGAAACCGTAACTTCCATCCATATTCTGTGGTACACCAACACATATTCGTTCAACTTTTCTCTCAACTGCCAAATCTTTGATTCTATCAGCAAGTTTATCTCTGTCTTTTTCAGTTATTACACAAACTGGAGAAGCAAGAATCTGCATTTTGTCACAAACTGCAATACCTGTTCTTACATCACCATAATCTACAGACATAATAATCATATATTCATTATCTCCATTCTATACTGAACAGCATTAACATACCACAAATAAATGTATTAAAAAACCACAAAAGCCCATCAACAGATGGGCGTATTTGTGTTAACTACTGAGTTGACGGTACATTCGGAACTACCGGTGGATTTGGAATCGATGGTATCTCCGGAATTGTAGGAACATCCGGTGGTGTTGGTATATCCGGATTACTTGGCGTACTCGGTGTATTTGGTGTATTCGGTGTGTTAGGTGTTGTTGGTGTTTCAGGCTTAGGTGCACCACCCGAACAACCTGAACATACACCAGGTATATTGGACACCTTATACCATCCTGATGCTTTACTTGTACAGCCATCACCAGCTATAAGACCTGTGGACCTACAATAAGTACGCTGTACAACCTTATCAGTGTATTTTTCAAAAGACTTAGATTCCAAACCTTTGTGAACCTCATCCATAACACTTTTCATAATTACCGCAGCCGGGTTATTACCTCTTGCAGTAACTTCTTTATTATAGTCATAACCATACCAAACTGCAGCAACATAATATGGTGTACCTGCTGCACACCAACGGTCATTGTTGTTAGATGAAGAACCTGTTTTACCAAAAGTTCTGAAGTTTTTAACACCAAGGCCATACGCTGTACCACTTGGACCATAGAAAACAGACTGAAGCATCTGATTCATAACATATGATGTTTCAGGAGAAATCACCTGTTCTGCAACAGGCTCATTTTTCAAAATTACTTCACCTTTATTGTCTTTAACTTCGTAATAACAATAAGGTTTATAATATTTACCACCATTACCAAAGGTAGCGAATGCTGCTGCCATTCCCAGAGTAGTTACACCACCATTTGAACCACCTGTTGCAAGAGCTGATGGTGATGAACCATCAATAGCATCATTGTAGGTTGTAATGTGGAATTTATCTTTAAGGTAATTATAGCTTCTCTCAAAACCTAAGCCTGATTTAATAAGAATCTGTGCAGGGACTGTATTGTATGAAATTTCAAGAGCAAACTGAACAGACACTTTGCTATCAGGCGAACCTGGATTGCCACCATAGTTTTCAGGCCATATATTACCTTTCCATTGAACACCATAGTTTGTAATCATAGATGACCATGTAACAACATTTTCTTCAATAGCAGGTGCATAAATTGAAAGTGGTTTAATAGATGAACCTGGTTGACGGACAGCAGAAACTGCACGGTTATTAGAACGGTTCTGTGTCTTTTCACCTGCACCACCAACCATAGCAACGATTCTGCCACTATAATCCATAATAGTTATTGCAGACTGTGTAAGTTCACTTGATGAATTAACTCTTTCTGATGGGAAACCTGTTCTGTAAGCATAGATGTTTTCAGCTCTTTTCTGTGCTTCCACATCAACAGCAGAAAAAATATGAAGACCACCGGAGTAAATCATGTTCGTTGCTTCATAATGAGAGTATCCCAAGCCCTTAAGGTCAGCAATTACAGTATCAATAACATAGTCAACATAGTAACTCTGAATATTATTATCAGTTATTGTTTCAATGTTTTTATCATTGTTATCTTTGTCGTCAGATACATATTTTTCACTATTTGTGAAAATGAGTTCATAGTTTATTGCTTCTTCATATTCTTCTTCAGTAATCATACCATCTTCAAACATTCTGCCAAGACACCATTCCTGACGATTTTTATTATTCTCAGGTTGCCATAAAGGGTCATTTTTTGCAGGTGTTTGTGTGATAACTGCAATTGCAGCACATTCTGCAAGATTAAGTTCGGAAACATCCTTACCAAAATATGTTTCGGCAGCAGTCTGAACACCATAACAGTTATGACTTAAGTAAATTGTATTAAGATAAGCCTCTAAAATATCATCCTTTTCATAATATTTTTCAAGGTTCAATGCGGCAAGCAACTCGTTATACTTTCTGTTAATATATCTTCCGTTTTCACCTGTAAGGTTCTTGATTAACTGTTGAGTAAGAGTTGATGCACCACGCACAGACTTATCTTCAGAAACGAGTGCCTGTACAGCAGACTTGCCGATACCAAGTGTCATACTAAACCAGTCAACACCCTTATGTTCATTGAATCGCTTATCCTCAATGGCAATAAAAGCCTTGCTCATATAATCAGGAATATCTTCTAAATCAACCCAGATACGATTCTTTTCACCATGAAGCTTTGTAAGCTCTGCCCATTCATCCTTGTCATTCTTTGCATAGATGATCGTTGTCTGGTCCTGATTTTGCTTATAGTACTCAAGGTCAATAATTCTATCACCATTAACCGTACTAATCATGTCTACGACAATATATCCACCAACTATAAAGCAAGTCAAACAGAAAGTGAACAACACAGCCAGAATAATATTAAATAATTTCTTTGTTTTCGGGGACATCTTTTTCTTTGATGTCTGAGGTTTTTTTCTCATAGCTCTCCTCCGAAATAAAGTTGTATAATTACACAAAATAAGTATAACACATAATTTCTAAAATGTTTAGTATTTTTTAGAAAAATAATAAATTGTAATAATTTTGTCAAAAATACATTAAAAGGATGTGATAATATGACTTTTGAAATCAAGAAAACAATAGCATTCTGTGTGATATGTCTATTAGTTTTATCTGTACTTTTTATAAGAATAAACAAGAGCATTAACACCGTACCAGAAAGCACCACAAATCCTCCAACAACTCAATATACCATTAAAGAGTATAACGGCAAAGTTGCCGTTTTCGAAAATAATAACACGCTCCCTAAAAATGTATATGACTCGTACATCTCTGTTTTACCTGAAAAAGACCGTCAAAGATTAAAATATGGTATTACAGTAGATAACGAAAAAGATTTACAAAGGATTATCGAAGATTACACCAGTTAATTAATTCTAATATCTGCATTTTTGATGCTACCTAAAATTGTAATTTCAACAATACCTTTATCACGGATAAAGAAATCTGCTTTTTTACCATTAACTTTTACATTAAAGTTTTCCTTAGCATCGGTCATAACAACAATTGCGGAGTATTTTTCATTATTTCCGTAGTATCTGATGTTACCGCTGAATTCTGTTGCATCATCATTGAAATTACTATCCATAACCATTGCATCAAGACCTGTTGAAAACGTCTTTGGCTTATAGTAAGCGTTTGTCCAGATGTTAACAGGTGTTGAAAGACCACCAAAATTATGGAACCAACCACCTCTACCCGATGTAATATTGAACATTTCAAATGTATAGTATGAATATTCAACTTCTCGTTTCCAAGATTTAAGTGCAGTTTCTGCAATACGGAATGCAAAATCAGTTTCACCCAAGTCAAGCATAGTTTTCCATACAAACCACTGGTGAGAAAGCCACACATTGCCATTCCAATAGCCATTGGTGATGTAATATGATGCAGTTTTATCAACAGCACTGATACCAACAGGGCTGAACATTTCATCATCACTCTTTAAATGACCAAGAATTCTGTCACGTTGACTCTCCGTTACTGCACCTGCAATAATAGGGTAAATGCCATCCATTGTTTTGTTAAGGTTTTCACCCTGAGCATTTCTGTATTTTTCTTTTGGGTTACCTTTTTCGTCATGGATAACATATGAGAAATAGCCACAATCTTCGTCCCAAGAGTACTTCTGAAGTGCATCTGATATTCTGTCTATATCTGCAAGGTATGTTTGCTTATCGTCTTCTCTGCCAAGCAAGTCAGCACACATATAGAGAATTTTAGCACAACGGATAACTTGGGAAGAAGAAATTACTGGAGTCATCCATTTCTGCTTGTTCTCTGCATACATTGCTTTTTGTGGTGGAAGGTCGTCCATACCACTGCAATTATAGAAATAGTCAAACGTCGTTGTAAGACCTGAATTGAACTTAGTTGTGGTTGAGCCTTTGATTTTACCTGCAAGGAAATCATAAAACATTTTCACTCTGTCATAATATTTCAAAAGTTCCGTTTTATCCTTAGCACGTTTAAGCATTTCAAGATACTGATAAATATGCACTGGCACTGGAGAACCATGGAGTAAAAATGCCCATTGGTCATTATCAGTCAAATATGTTTCAAGGATATAATCGGCAATATGCGGTGCAAATTCAATCATATCAAGACCGATAAAGCCTGAATCCCATGTATAGAATGAATCCCAACGCTTACC
>CALBQZ010000136.1 GCA_937899735.1 uncultured Clostridia bacterium
AAACTGCATTTGTTGTTTCTTCCCAAACCTTGATAACTGCTCTTGAACGTTCTTCCGTACTCAAAAGACCCATATTGAAGTATTCGTTGATACCGTCAACCTGTTCTTCAGCAGAAGCAAGTAAGTCTTTCTTTTCAACAGGAATCTTAGCATCACAAACAGCAACTGTAATACCACTCTTTGTTGAGTACTTAAGACCCTGTGCCTTAATCTTATCAAGCATTTCAGCAGCAACTGTTACGCCATGAACCTTGATACATTTGTCGATAATTTTTCCAAGTCCACCCTTTTTAACAAGGAAATCAACTTCAAGTTTGAATGCGTTTTCAGGGTCAGTTCTGTCAACAAAACCTAAATCCTGTGGAATTGGATTATTGAAAGTCACACGACCAAGAGTTGTTTCTACGAGCTTTGTTACCATCTCGCCCTGAACCTCTTTAGTCATACGAATCTTAATTTTTGCGTGAAGAGTAATGTCACCTTCATCATAAGCCATAATAGCTTCGTTTACATCACGGAATACTTTGCCTTCACCCGGTTCACCATCTTTAACCATTGTAAGATAGTATGAACCAAGAATCATATCCTGTGTAGGAACAGCAACAGGCTTACCGTCTGATGGTTTAAGGAGGTTGTTAGCTGCAAGCATAAGAAGTCTTGCTTCAGCCTGTGCTTCTGCTGAAAGAGGTACGTGAACAGCCATCTGGTCACCGTCAAAGTCAGCGTTGAAAGCTGTACATACAAGAGGATGAAGCTTAATAGCTCTACCTTCAACAAGAACAGGCTCAAATGCCTGAATACCAAGTCTGTGAAGTGTAGGAGCACGGTTAAGCATTACAGGATGGTCCTTGATAACCTCTTCAAGTGCGTCCCAAACTTCAGTAGTAGCACGTTCAACCATCTTCTTTGCAGACTTAATGTTATTTGTAACACCTTTTTCGTTAAGACGCTTCATAACGAATGGTTTAAAGAGTTCGAGTGCCATTTCCTTTGGCAAACCACACTGGTAGAGCTTAAGTTCAGGACCAACAACGATAACTGAACGACCTGAATAGTCAACACGCTTACCGAGAAGGTTCTGACGGAAACGACCCTGCTTACCTTTAAGCATATCTGAAAGAGATTTTAAAGCTCTGTTGTTAGGACCTGTAACAGGTCTGCCACGACGACCGTTATCGATAAGTGCGTCAACAGCTTCCTGAAGCATTCTCTTTTCGTTACGAACGATAATATCAGGAGCATTAAGCTCTAAAAGTCTTGCAAGACGATTATTTCTGTTGATAACACGTCTGTAAAGGTCATTAAGGTCTGATGTTGCAAAACGGCCACCGTCAAGCTGAACCATTGGACGGATATCAGGTGGAATAACAGGAATAACGTCCATAATCATCCATTCAGGACGGTTTCCTGACTGCTTGAATGCTTCAGCAACCTCAAGACGCTTTAAAACTCTTGTTCTCTTCTGACCGGATGCATCACGAAGCTCCTCACGAAGCTCGTTACAAAGTGCTTCAACATCAACTTCTGATAAAAGCTCTTTGATAGCCTCTGCACCCATGCCGGCTTTAAACTCATCATCATATTTTTCTACATAATCAGCGTATTCTTTTTCTGTAAGAATCTGATTTTTAACAAGTTCTGTATCACCCGGGTCTGTAACAATGTACTTTGCAAAATAAAGTACTTTTTCAAGGTCACGAGGTGAAATGTCAAGGATAAGACCCATTCTTGATGGGATACCCTTGAAGTACCAGATATGTGAAACAGGAGAAACGAGTTCAATATGACCCATTCTTTCACGACGAACTTCCTTTTTAGTAACTTCAACGCCGCAACGTTCACAAATCTTGCCCTTAAAGTGGTTTTTCTTATACTTACCGCAATGACATTCAAGGTCCTTCTGAGGTCCGAATATTCTTTCGCAGTAAAGACCGTCTTTTTCAGGCTTTAAGGTACGATAGTTTATTGTTTCAGGCTTTTTAACCTCACCATAAGACCATTCTCTTATCTGGTCAGGAGAGGCAAGAC
>CALBQZ010000137.1 GCA_937899735.1 uncultured Clostridia bacterium
AAATCAGAAAAAATTGCCGATCTGCTTGAGCGTTTAACAGTGGAAAACAGCGTCAGTGACATGAATGATGATGCAGATCTTCATGATCTCTGGGCATTATCTGAAGAGTGCCGACTGGCAGTATTTGCCCCGGAAGTTCCATTAAAAATCCGTAATCCTCTTTCAAAAATTCCCCGTTGAGCACAAAAAAGATATTGCAGAAAACATTTTTGTCTTCTGCAATATCTCTTTCTTTAATTTCTGAAGCACAGCTCAGAAGAGGATTTCATTTCGCCTTTTTGACCGGGGGCTTTCCGCCGCGCACAAAATCCTTTTCCACGTCCAGCCGTTTGTCGGTTCTTCCCTGATAATAGGCAACAAGCTGATCCGTAACGTACTTTGCCGTCACCCATCTGTCTCTGAAAAAGATATACCCTTTCTTCTCATTGGAAACGACCTTTTCAAGCTCCTCTGCCATCAAATGTGTTTCAAAATCTTTTTTCAGCAGAGCGAGCATTGGGGGATCTCCTGTAAATCAAAATATTATCAACAGTATACACATACAAGGGACAAATGTCAAAGAAATGCGGTTTTTTCTGCAATTTTCTGTTCAACGAATGCACGAACTTCGTTGACAATCTGCCCCATAACTGGTCTTTCTTCTGCTGATAATGAACCCATCATTTTAAGCATAGATGTAAGTTCACCTTTTTTACCAAGCACCTGAACTCTGAATTCTTCAAGCTGACTCTGCTCAGTAAATGTGCTGAGTTCTGCTTCCGCTCTCACGCGGATAGCTTCAAGTTTTTCTCTCATAATCTCAATCCTTTTCTTATTTTAATCGGAAATAGGGAATAAGAACCTGACACCTTTGGCGTCAGAACCTTGTTTCATAAAAAAATCCCATACTCCAAAGAGCATGGGACGAATAAAATCCGCGGTACCACCCAAATTTTTGCAAAAAGCAAACACTTTCCGTATCCTGTAACGGGAATAAACCGTCAATACCTACTGTTATTTCAGTAAAGCCACTCCAAAGGGAACTTCAATTAAACTTTCAGCTTATGTGCTTTCAGCCACGGCACAACTCTCTGGTAAGATTACTCACTTAATCTACTTTCTTTTTCATCGTGTTTTCAATATCGCAAGACATTATAGCAAATGTTTATACATTAGTCAAGTGTAATTTGTTTCTTTTTCCGCAATACCTCGTGTCTGTCGGCTCACTCTGCGCTTTGCATTTTGCGCTTTGCATTTTGCGCTTTGCATTTTGCATTTAAAAAACTCCCCGAAGGGAGTTTTTTAATTAGTTATATCTTCTTTTTCTTCTGAGAACAACTGCGCTTGTACCTGCTGTTGCCATCATTACAATAGCAAAGAGAAGAGTAATATTCTCTGCTGATGTATTAGGGTCGTTAAGGTCAGCACCCGGGTTATCAACTGAAGGCTTGTCTGCTTCAGGAGCTTCAGGAGCTTCAGGAGCTTCAGGAGTTGTTGGCTCACTTGGAGTACTTGGAACCTCCGGAGTTGTTGGCTCATCTGGAACACTTGGTTCATCAGGAGTTACAACCTCGTCACCTGCAAGGTCCTTTTTGATTGCGAACTGGTCAACTCTTGTTTCGCTGTCACCATTGATTGCATATGAATCGAAGTAGAGCATATTACCATCAATCTGAATGTATGAATATGACGGAACATCAAGGTACATAACGGTTTCACCGATAGGGAAGAGCTTATTTGTCTCTTCAACCGGCTTTGCCTTGTAGTGTTTAACACCGATTGTGCCGTTGATTGAGTAGATTGTGCCGTCAGGATTAACCTTTGCAGTGTAATCAAGACCATTGTACTCAACTTCTTCTGTTTCAGCACCAACAACAACGTTGTTGTCCATAACATCAGTTCTCATAAATACGTGGTCATGACCCTGGAATACAATGTCAATGCCAAGCTGTGGCATAAGTGACTGAAGCTGTGCACGGATTGCAACAACATCATCATCGTCATAGTGTGAACCATTTGAATAAGGAGCTTTGTGAATAGCAACGAATTTCCAATCAGCGTCGGAAGCATTCATATCTTCAATAAGCCATTCAATCTGTTCAGGTGAAAGACCGTCGTCTTCACCGAGCTTGTTTGAATCAAGAATTGCAAAGTGTGCGTTATTGTAATCGAATGAGTAGTAAATACCCAATGTTTTATCCTGTTCAGGAGCGTTTGGCATGATAAAGTAATTATCAAGAGCATTTTCACCCTTTGCCTCGTGGTTGCCTGCGAGAGCCATAAATGGTGTGTTCATAAGAACAGAAGTTGATGAGTTGAACATTCTCTTCCACTGTTCAAAGCTTCTGCCCGCGTCAACTTGGTCACCTGTGCTGAGAATAAAGTCAGCATCGTGATTCTTGAATGCTAATTTAAGTGAAGGAGCAAAACCAGTGTTATACTGCTTTTCAGTTGTTGACTGTGGGTCAGTCATATGGAAGAAGCTGAGTTCATCTGAGTTATCAGCTGTGTTGATAACTCCAACCTCACTCCACCAACCACGGTCTGCATCACCAAGACGGTAGCAGTATTTTGTATCCGGCTGGAGTCCTGAAATGCTTACATAGTGGCGGTTTACATATTCTTTATGGTAGAGGATACCGATAAATCCCACATCAATTGCAGGCCATTCACGCATTGTTTCAACATCACATTTTGTTGTGATTTCTGCGTCAACTGTTGTGCCCTTGCTGAAATCAGGATTCTTGCTGTAAGGAACAATCTGAACATCAGTATCTGTAATGCTGTACTTTGTATAGTAGCTGATATTTACATCTGCTGAAGCATCCTCACCGAGTGTAACAGCAATATGAGATGGGAGTCTTAAATTTTTCTGACTAAGAGGAACCTCTACAGGACCATCAACAACGAATTTACCTTCCAGGTCAGCCATGTAACCAGGATTTTCGTCATGAGTAAAGTCCTTCATAATTCTGTAGAATTCATGGTCGATAATGTCATACTGGCTTTCTGTAAGGTATTCGTCAAGGAAAGAGTAAACAACCTCTGTAACTGTGTCACCATCAAAAATGCCAAGTGTAAGAATGATTGAAATAACATCAGTAAGGCTGAGGGAAAGAAGATCGTCATTACCGATAATTTTGTTAATATCATCAACGATTGCATTTATATTCTTGTCGTTAAGACCGCTGATACCGAGGGAAATTGGGTCTATCTTGATTTCTTTAAGAATGTTGTCAACAAGGAGTTCCTCTATAATCATTTCGAAAAGACAGTCAACAATGAGTTCAGCATTTTCACCGTTGTCAAAACGTTCAAGTGCGCTTAAAAGGAACTTGTCATTTTTAGGGTCTTCGTTATTAGCTGTGTGGTTAGCAAGAACTGTTGAAGCAAGGTCACTTATTGTACCTCTTTCACCCTCACTGCCGAAACCGAGTGTATCTTTAAATGCTGTTGATGGGTAATCAGAAATTTCAAGGTCAAGGAATGTGTCGAGAATTTCTGAAACCTTTTCAACTGTATAGTCATAGTCAGTAAGGTAAGCATCTTCAAGCTGATTACAGATTGAACGGAGTAATGCCTTAACTGCAACAGCAGAAACACCACCGAGAACTTCGTTACCGATAAGGTCAGTCATAAGCTCATTAAAGTCAAGTAAGTTTGTAAGGTACTTGTAAAGACCACCTGCATCCTTAACATCCTTACCAAAACCGTAACGGAGCTGGTACTGAAGAAGATTTTCTACGAAATTCTTAATATCGTCGCCACCAAAGTTAAGTTTCCATGTCTGATACTTAAAAGGCTTTGCCTGAGCAACACCGTTGATATAAACAGGAACAACCTCGTCAACGTCGTGTGTGCGATATTCACATTCAATTCTGCCTGTTGCATATGTATCCATAGTAACAGTTCTGAATTGGTTAGGGAAGCTGAGAATTGAAGATGTTGTGATTTCGTGAACTTCATCACCGCTGTCAGTAATGTAAGATGCAACGTCCTGCATATGTGAGTGACCTGAAACAACGTAGTGCATACCTGCTTTTGCAAGTGCATCGGCAACCTTTTCCCAACCGAAAAGAACAAACTGTTCAAGAACGTCAACATGTGTCTCAAAGTGAGGGATAAGGTTGTTGTGAATCATACCGATAACTGTCTTACCGTCTTTAACAGCCTTTTCTGTTTCACTGACTGCCCATGCAAGAAATTCAGCAGACATTTTGCCGCCTGTTTCCTGCTCATTTTCACCTGAATCGGTTGTGTCAGCAGAATACATCATAACATCAAGAGCGATAAGACGGTAATCGTCGTTAATATCAGTTACATATGAAAGTGAACCTTCGGAATTGTTTGCCTTTTCCTTATAACGAGCATAATATCCGTCGCCTTCAGGTGCGAAACCGAAGTCCTTGTAAATTGCTTCGAATTCTTCAGGAGATGTGTCGATTTCATCACGAAGCTCAGGATTCTTCTTTGATGTAACAAGCTCTTCACCATCATAATACATTGAACGCTGATTGTTGATATCGTGGTTACCATTGATAACATAAACAGGAATACCTGTATCTGCTTCAAACTTTGCAAGCTTTTCTGCCTGTTCCTTGTGAGCTGCATATTCAGCATTTCTTGTAAGGTCACCCGGCATAAGAACAAAGCTGATTTCACCATTCTTTGCTTTAATAGCAAGGTTTGCCAAAGCAGCATCCAAAAGATTAGGAGCTAAGCCTGTTGTTGAGTTGTTGAGCAACATCATATCAACAAACTCCTGTTTATCTTCTTCTGTTTCACCCATTGCTGATTCTGCGAAATAGTGAGTATCACTAAGGATAGCGAAATCCACTGTTTCTTTAGTTGATGCGATTGCAGTGAATGGAATTCCAACTGCAACAATAGCAACAGCAAGAATCACGCAAAGGAGCTTTTTAAATGTCTTTTTCATTTCTTCATCCTCCTAAGGATTCAATCGTATTTTATGATTACAAAATAACCATAAAGAGTTTAACATAAAAAAAAAGAAAATGCTACACTTTTTGGCAACATTTTCTCAATAATTTTTAATTTTTTATTAATATATTATATTATACGAATATAACAAACAGATTTCTATTATTTGTTCATAACATCGGAAACAATCTGTCCGTCCTGAATACGGATTACTCGCTGTGCCTCATTTGCGATATCGTTATCGTGGGTAATAAGGATAACAGTTCTACCTTCCTCGTGAAGCTCATGAAGAATTTTCATAACCTCAACACCTGAATGGGAGTCAAGATTACCCGTAGGCTCGTCAGCAAGAATAATAGGAGGTCTTGCTGCGACTGCACGAGCTATGGCAACTCTCTGCTGCTGACCACCGGACATCTGCTTTGGAAGATGCTCAAGACGGTGGGAAAGTCCCACTCTGTCAAGTGCTTCAATGGCAAGACGATTTCTTTCGTCCTTTTTCATTCCACGATAAACCAAAGGGAGTTCAACATTTTCAACTGCAGTAAGGCTTGTAATAAGATTAAAACCCTGGAAAATAAAGCCGATTTCCTTGTTACGGATTTCGGAAAGTTCGTCGTCTGTAAGTCCCTCAACGTCCTTGCCGTTAAGAAGATATTTACCACTTGTAGGAACGTCAAGAAGACCGAGCATATTCATAAGAGTTGATTTACCTGAACCTGACTGACCGATAATCGCAACGAATTCACCGTGCTCAATGGTAAGATTCACACCATCAATGGCACGAACCTCATTTTCGCCGGGATTATAGATTTTATACATATCTCTTATTTCAATTAAACTCATATTATCACCATAAAGTATTTTACTATTTTATTCCAAAAAATTCAATTAATAAATTGTTAAAAGTTGAAAGTTGAAAGTGGAAAGTGGAAAGTGAAGGGGTGCAGGTGTCCGGTGGACACCTCTGCGAAGCAGAAGCACTGTCTGAGCCTGTAGGCGAGTATCTGCGACGCGATTGTAAGGGTGAGAGTTTATTTTTGTTGCTGTGTTGTTTTGCATATAGAAGTTAACAGGGCGACAATTTCTTTAATATCACTTTCTATTGAAACAAATTCCTTTTCATTTATATAATCAGTTGCAAACAACAATCGCAACCAATAATATGTTTCATTTGCTTCTTTTAAAGCAATACACATTTTTGAATGAAAATCTGCTTTTGATTGAGCCTGTTCACCTTCAGAAACATTAGCACCTATACTTGTTCCACTTTTTAAGAGTTGTTTAGTCATAACGTACTCTTTTTTCTCTGTTGTCAAATGCTTGTATATATTTACAATTCTTACTGCGAATTTAAAACTTTTGTTCTCAATAATACTGTTCATAAGTATATTCTCACTTTCCGTTTTCCACTTTCCACTTTCAACCTATAATAAATCCTTTACAATTTCACTCGCAATAATTAGCCCTGCTGTGCTTGGGACAAAAGAAATACTTGCAGGAGTACGTTCACCGTCGTTTTTAGGAATTTCCGTTGAATAAAGCACCTTTAATTTTTTAACACCACGATTTTTCAGTTCTCTTCGCATAACTCTGCAAAGGGGACAGGTGTCAGTTTTGTAAATATCCGTAATTTTGAAAGCAGTAGGGTCAAGCTTGTTGCCCGTACCCATGGATGCTATCATAGGAATACCCAATTCCTGAGATTTTATTGCTAAATCAATTTTTGCAGTAACATTATCGATTGCATCTACGATATAGTCGAATTGGGAGAGTTTAAATTCTTCTGCATTTTCAGGAAGATACATTTTCACAATGGCAGTAACTTCACAATCAGGATTGATGTCGAGAATTCTCTCTTTTGCAACATCTGCCTTGTTTCTGCCCACAGTTGAGTGGAGAGCATATAGCTGACGATTGATGTTAGTGATGTCAACTGTGTCTTTGTCAACAACCGTCATTTTGCCGATTCCACAACGAGCAAGAGCCTCGGCAACATAAGACCCAACACCACCAAGTCCGAAAATTATGATGTTTTTGCTTTTTAACTTTTCAAGATTATCTTTGCCGATAAGTCTTTCAGTTCTTGCGAATTCCATAAAATCACCGTTAATTATTTTATCATATTGAAAATTCTCCTGCAATAGTGTATAATACTTTTTTGGAAATTTATATTATGTTAAGGATGATATTATGAAATTAGGTATCGTAGGTTTACCAAATGTAGGTAAAAGTACACTTTTTAATGCTATTACAAACGCTGGTGCACAGTCTGCAAACTACGCTTTCTGCACAATCGAGCCAAATGTTGGTGTGGTTGCAGTTCCTGACTACAGAATTGACAAGCTTGCAGAAATGTATAACCCTGCAAAAATCACTCCTGCTACAATCGAATTCGTTGATATTGCAGGTCTTGTAAAGGGTGCTTCAAAGGGTGAAGGTCTTGGAAACAAATTCCTTTCTCATATCCGTGAGGTTGATGCAATTATCCACGTTGTCCGTTGCTTTGACAATGACGATATTATCCACGTTGAAGGTAGTATTGACCCACAGCGTGACATTGAAACAATAAATCTTGAACTTATTCTCTCTGACGTTGAAATTCTTGACAGAAGAATCGCCAAGAGTGAAAAAGACCTTAAAGGTGACAAGTCACTTCAAAAGGAAGTCGATTTTCTTAAAAGACTTCGTGGCGAATTGGAAAATGGCATTAATGCACGTGCAGTAGAAATGGATGATGAAGAAAGAGAAATTCTTTCTACCGTTGCACTTCTCTCATCAAAGCCTGTTATCTATGCTTGTAATATGAGTGAAGAAGATTTTGCAAACAACATCAGCGATAATGCCCGTTACAATGCAGTTTGTAAGCTTGCAGAAGCAGAGGGTGCTGAAACACTTCCTATTTGTGCTGAACTTGAGGCTCAGATTGCAGAGCTTGACAAGGAAGAAAAGGAAATGTTCCTTGCTGATTTAGGTATAGAACAAGGTGGTCTTGATTTACTTATTCAGCGTTCATACAATTTGTTGGGACTTATCTCATATCTTACGGCAGGTCAGCCTGAAGTCAGAGCCTGGACAATCAAAAAAGGTACAAAAGCACCGCAGGCTGCAGGTAAAATTCATACTGACTTTGAACGAGGCTTTATCCGTGCAGAGGTTATTCACTTTGACGACCTTATGGCAAACGGCACAATGCAGGCTGCAAAGGAAAAAGGTCTTGTGCGAAGCGAAGGTAAAGAATACGTTATGAAAGACGGAGATATTGCTCTGTTCAGATTTAATGTATAAATAATATGTATAGTAAAGTGGGGCTTTGACCCCACTTTTGTTGTTTAAGCGTACAAATTATAATTTATCGGGATGATTAATTTGTAGGGGACGATGCCCACATCGTCC
>CALBQZ010000138.1 GCA_937899735.1 uncultured Clostridia bacterium
GTGGTATCGTTGTTTTATATAGTATTTAAGCCATTTAAAAGAATTAAGCGTTGCATTTGGGAAATCACCACTCCCTCCTGCAACGCTTTTTATTTTGGTACAACAAGGTTCCAAAAACAACAAGTATAAATGCAAAGAATAAGACCCGCCTTTTCTAAGCAGGTCCTATTCTTTATTCGTATATTTTTATATCTTTCAGTACAGGATTTGACCTTGATTGTGTAACAACGATAACAATCCTGTCCGTTGTTACAGGAAAATCAAGTTTCACGATTTTCTTTGAGCCTACAACAGTACCTATATAAATAAGTTCATAGTCTGAGTCTTCTTTTTTTGCATAAACTTTAAACTCTTCAATACGTTGACTGTATGTTAGGTCTTCCGAAAGCGTAATAACCTTCACTTGCTTTTTTGAAGAAAAATCAACCGTTATACCTGATTCACCATCGGCAAGACGTATACCGTACTCACCTACCTCCCTTGTGTTTGTCTCGGGAGAGTATGCGAAAAGCTTTTTGTTTTTTATCTCATTCTTAAAAGGTTCAGTGATAAGCTCAGTGAATTTCTTGAGAGTTTTAATTTCTCGCTTATCTATAAGACCATCCTTATTAGGAGGCACATTGAGAAGCATTGAAGCGTTACCTCCTACAGAGTCAAAATATATTTTTGCAAGGTCTTCAGCAGTTCTTTGTTTTTTGAAAAGGTAATAAAGGTTATTATGCCAGAACCAGCCGAGATTGATTGAAACATCAGCCTCTGCAGGCTTGAAAACAAGATTTTCATAACTCTTCAGCACATCTCTTGAACCCAGGTCCTCGGTTGTATCGCTCAGCTTCTCAGCCATAAACTTTGTCTGATCTTCGGCAGTCTGTGAATTTTCTGCAACCGCGTCAGTGCTATCCTTTTCGCCAGGAATTACACTCCATTCGTTTTTTCTGACTCTGCCACCCTCGTTACCTATCCAGCGCACATCAGGACCGCATATAGAAATCACGGCATTGGGCTGGTACTTCCTTATAACCAAGTAGTATCTTTCCCAATCATAAATCTGTTTTTTTCCGTTTTTTCCTTCACCACAGGCTCCATCGAACCAGAAGCAGAATATATCACCATAGTTACAGCAAAGCTCTGTCAACTGATTTACAAAGAAATCGTTATACTCCTCAGTACCGTAAGTCTTTTCGTGTCTGTCCCAAGGGGAAAGATAAATGCCGAGTTTGAGGTCATATTTCTTGCAACTTTCCGAAAGCATTTTCACAATATCTTTACCGAAAGGTGTGCTCATTACATTGTGGTCTGTAAATTTTGTGTCAAAAAGACAAAAACCGTCGTGGTGCTTGGCAGTTATTATTATGCCTTTGCTTCCTGTTTTCTTAAGCACACTGCACCATTGGTCAGTATCGAGTTTTTTCGGGTTGAAGCGGGAAATATCCTCATTACCATCACCCCATTCACGATTGGTCTTTGTATTTATGCCGAAATGAATGAAATTATAGTATTCAAGCTTCATAAATTCAAACTGACGCTCGGAAGGAGTAACCCTTATATATCTTTCAACATCTTCACCATTTGTCGGGTAAGAGTTATTGCCGAAACACCAACCCTCTTTAATAACCTTCATAACATATCTCCTTTTTAAAAAGCCTCACACTGCTTTTACAATGTGAGGCCCGGTTTAATCAATAATGCCTATTAACCGTTTCACCAATTGCTCTGAGAAGCGAATCCTCGTGGCTTAACGGAATATCACAGCTGTAATGCCATATCATAACACCGCCAAAACCGTTATTGATGGCATACTCGGTTTTCTGACTGATAACCTCAGAGGTGTTGAACCAACAATCCTTGTTTATTTCATCGCAATGATACCAGCCGTCTCTGCTCATTTTTTCATAACAGTCAATAAAGTCATACCAATAAGGTGCCATATCCTTCGGTCTTGAATAAAAAGGAAGACCGACATTTATTTTACCCACGGGAACACCCTTATACCTAAGTTTCTTAATCTGAGTGACAGTATCCTCATAGGTTGCATGCTTTCCGTTTGCATCAACATAATCATAGGTCATAAGCTCAAGGGTGTCAATAGCCGAAACAGCTTCAAGGGTTAAGGAAACATTCCAGGCGCTAAGTGCAACACCGAGGGTATATTCATCACGCAGATATGATTTGAGTGAAACAAGGAATTTATTGAAATAGTACCACGCATCACTTGTAATCGGATATTCATAGTCAAAGTGAACACCGTCAAAGTCGTATTTTTTGAGAACATCTAAGACGTTTTTTTCGAGAACTCCGCTTTTAAAGGCTTTGTTGTGTTCCGTACTCTGTACCTTCATCTGCTGCTTCCATTCATTGGAATCCGTGTTACCCCGAGGTCCGAGCAGATTGAGAGTAATATGAATATCTCTGTCACCAATTACATCACGAACTGCAGTCATAACTCTTTCCATTTTTGCTTCGTCATATTCGACCTCGCCTTTACTGTTAAAGTTGGCACATTCGAAAATGATAAGGTCAGTTATAATGTTGAAATCCTCTGAATTAAGGTCGGCTGCTGAATGAACACTGTCACCCCTTATATAGGATGTTACTTTGAATTTTTCTGCTTTACCTTCAAATTTGAAAGGACGGGTAAAAAAAGCAATAACAGAGGTGAAAAAACAGAGTATTATCTGAATCATTGAAGCCATGATTATTTATCCTCCAATCTATTTTCGATTATATAGTATTTTCTAAGAAATGCAATAACTCGAAAAGAATATCATAACTTTTTCATATAATATCAACTACATTGATAATTGTAACATTTGATGTACTTCAGGATATAGCATCACTTAAAAAGAAATGTAATATATTAATATCACCCCACTTGAACAGTTCAGGTGAGGCTCCGTTTTATCAATAATTATTATCTACTGTTTCACCGATAGCTCTGAGAAGTGAGCCCTCGTGAGTTGAAGGAAGGTCACAGCTGTAGTGCCATATCATAACACCACCGAGCCCGTTATCGATGCCGTACTGCGTTTTTTTGCTAATAACATCAGGAGTGTTGAACCAGAAATCCTTGTTTATTTCATCACAATGATACCAGCCGTCCTCGGTCATTTTATCATAGCAACTATTATAACCGTACCAATAAGCTGACAGGTCTGTTGGTCTTGAATAGAAAGGAAGACCGATATTTATCTTACTTGCGGGAATGCCTATATCCTTGAGCTGCTCAATCTGAGCAACAGTATCCTCATAGGTTGCGTGCTTTCCGTTTGCATCAACATAGTCATAAGTCATAAGTTCGAATGTGTCAACAGCCGAAATAGCCTTAAAGGTAAAATTCATATTCCATGTGCTGGCTGCAACACCGAGGGTATAATCATCGCCCAGTTCGCGTCCGAGTGAAACAAGGAATCTGTTAAAATAGTACCATGCTTTATCTGTAAGCGGGTATTCGTAGTCAAAGTGAACACCGTCAAAGTCATATTTTTCAAGAACTTCTACAATGTTTTCTTCAAGAACTCCGCTTTTAAAGGCTTTGTTGTGCTCTTTGCTCTGAGAATCCATCTGTTCATACCAATCATTGGAATCTGTGTTAGCTGAAGGACCGAGAATATTTAGGGTAATGTGGATATCTCTGTTACCAATTACAGTACGAACTGCAGACATAACTCTTTCCATTTTTGCATCGTCATATTCCACCTCACCTTTGTTGTTGAAGGTAGCACATTCGAAAATGATAAGGTCAGTTATGATGTCGAAATCCTCATAATTAAGGTCAGCTGCAGAATAAACACTGTCACTCCTTAAATAAGTTGTTACCTTGAAATCATCTATTTTATTGTCACTAGGACCTCCTATGCCGAAGAAACCATTAATAAATACAATGACGGAAGTAAAAAAACTAAGTATTTTTTGAAAAATTGCTGCCATAGTTTTATCTCCTTTTTCATTTTTCTAATTTATAATAAGCTTATCGCTAAGCTAAATACCGGTGGTATTACCTACGAAAACATCGGTAGTAGGTAAAAGTACGATGAACACATTGAGTAATAAATCTGATACCCATGCCACCACCGGCAAGAAACGCAATCTATTTAATTGGCATATAATTGCCTAATGATGAAGTTTTCCAGTCAGTTTTCACATCAGAAAAACCTTCCTTAATTGCTCTATCTAAAGGCATGTTTTCACTCTACTAAATTATTTTAATAGAATTATATCATCAAAGCACATAAAAGACAATACATCTTTCCACGAATTGTTCAAAATGCAACGTTTGATATAAAGGCGACGAATTGTATTAAACAGCGTAGTCAGTGCCAAATCAGATACCACTATTGATGCAAATTGTATTGATAGTGGCATCGTTGTTTTGTATAGTGTTTAAGCCATTTGAAAGAATTAAGCGTTGCATTTGAGAAATCACTACTCCCTCCTGCAACGCTTTTTGTCTTTATTCTTTGTCCGGTTGTTGTCCGTCGTGGGCTAACCATTTACATTCTGTGATTTCCATATTTGTAAAGGTTGCTTTGAAGGATGAGTTTTCAGGGCTACAAGCATAAATTCCGAACTGAATTGTCCCTGCGCCTTTCCACATATGGCAGACTCTCATCTGCTTGAATATAACACCATCTTCGGAACACTCAATGCAATAATCGTCTTCACGACGGCTGAAACGATACCACATCGACTTGATATTTGCATCGATTTCAGTTGTTGCCCAGTCGGAGTAACCATTGTTTGTAACAACGGAGCCAAGATGCTGAAAACTTTCGTTTTCATATTCGATTGACCCTTTGAGCCAGTTTTCACTATCAAGATACATTACAATTCCGCACTGGTCAAAGCGGTGCTTACTCTCAAAGTCGGTTTTAACAGTGAAAGAGAAAAACTTTTCATCAGTTTCCATTTGCAATACAGGAGCATTGTCATTTCTGAAATAGTAATATGTTCTCTGCCACAAATCCGTATTGGAGGCAGTGATGATTTCGATTTTATCGGCAGAAATTTTGTAGTCTGCAGGCTTTCTTGTCCACTGTAATTTGGTTGTCTCAAAAGTCATAATCGTACCTCTTTAGATTCATTTACTTGATAATTGTATCATTTTATCAAAGAAAAAAGCAACAGTTTTCGCATTGGGTAAATCTACACTCACTTCTGCAATGATTTTTATTGTGAGACTACAAGGTTACGGGGTCCCCATCTGCATTTTTATTGCGTTGATGGGGCGGTTTCTTGTTGCTTATTAAATTGATTAGCAGGAAATTCCATTCTAACCTATCGTTAAACAGTTGAATCGTAATTATACTGGAAACAACTATATCTTATAAGTTTTTTCTTTTATACCATGAACACTTACTCTGACATCGTCATTTTCTACCGTAGCAAAGCCACCCTCACATTTAGCGGAGAAAATCTCATCACCTTTAAGACTTACTGAGACTTCACCTTCAGCAAGAGAGAATATTGCTCTAGCATGACCTTTTTTTATACCGTATGAGCCTGAGAACTCACCACTAACGCTGTCAACAATGTTAAGTTTTACAGTATCACATTCCACAGACGGAAACTGCTTGTGAGGCGTGAATAAAGTAAACTTCATTTTTTCTCACCCATTTTCTCTTTTGTAAGAGTTATATACATCATCAACAGTACCTGACATAAGGAAATACTGTTCTGGAACCATATCAAGGTCGCCTGAAAGAATTCTCTCAACGCTGTCAACAGTTTTCTCAAGTGGTACATATATACCTGCCTGACCTGTGAAACTTTCTGCAACGTGGAATGGCTGACTCATAAAGCGCTGAACACGTCTTGCCCTCTTAACAGTCTGCTTATCTTCCGGTGAAAGCTCATCCATACCCAAAATCGCGATAATATCCTGAAGCTCTGCATATTTCTGCAATACACGTTGAGTTTCTTTTGCAACCTTATAATGTTTTTCACCAACAAAATCAGGTGAAAGGGCTCTTGAAGAAGATTCAAGAGGGTCAACAGCAGGATAAATACCCAGTTCAACAATTTTTCTTGAAAGAACTGTTGTTGCATCAAGATGTGAGAATGTTGTTGCAGGAGCAGGGTCTGTAAGGTCATCGGCAGGCACATAAACAGCCTGAACTGATGTAATTGAACCGTTACCTGTTGAAACAATTCTCTCCTGTAATTTACCCATTTCTGAAGCAAGTGTAGGCTGATAACCAACAGCTGATGGCATTCTGCCTAAAAGTGCAGAAACCTCACTACCTGCCTGAGTGAAACGGAAAATATTATCGATAAAGAGAAGAACATCCTTATGGGACTTTTCACGGAAATATTCAGCCATTGTAAGTCCTACAAGAGGCACACGAAGTCTTGCACCTGCTGTTTCGTTCATCTGTCCGAAAACGAGAGCGGTTTTATCAATAACCCCTGACTGATTCATTTCATTCCAAAGGTCGTTACCTTCTCTTGAACGTTCGCCAACACCTGCAAAAACAGAATATCCGTCGTGTTCAAATGCAACGTTACGGATAAGTTCCATAATAAGAACAGTTTTACCTACACCTGCACCACCGAAAAGACCGATTTTACCGCCCTTAACATAAGGTGTCATAAGGTCGATAACCTTTATACCGGTTTCAAGAATATCATTTGAAGATACGATTTCTGCAAATGATGGAGCAGGATGGTGTATAGGCCATTGTTCCTCTGTTTTGATTATCTCACCACGGTCGATAGGCATACCTGTAACATTGACCATTCTGCCGAGAGTCTCTTTACCAACACTGATTTTGATAGGCTCTCCTGTGTCGGTTGCTTTCATACCTCTGGACATACCGTCAGTTGGATTCATAGAGATACATCTGACCTCACCGTTTCCTAAATGTTGCGAGACCTCAAGAGTATATATTTCGTCATTAACATGAACGTTTATTGCATTGAAAATATCGGGAATCTCATTTGTATTGAATAAAATATCAACAACAGGACCTGTTATTCTCTGGACCATTCCTACAGAGCCTTTTGCCATAATTTATCCCTCCCCTTCCATTGAAAAATCTGACGAATTTTCTATAACGTCAGCAGTAACCTGACTCTGACGCATACGATTAATCTGTGTTTCAAGCTGAGCACTGTATTCACAAGCAGTATCATAAGCACTGCGCATAGTTGTAAGTGTGGCTGCCTGAGCACCTAAAGCTGTTTCAAGCATCTTTTTATAAAGAATGGAAACAAGAACTCGTTCAGCAGTACTTAATATAACTGTCTGCCTGTCAGGAACAAACAAAGGCTCTTCACCCGCTGCTATTTCCCCATCATAACTGAACAAATCCACACACACGGGACTTTGTTTCATCATATTTCGATATCGTGGATATACTATCTTCACCGCTGAGATTTGTCCGGCTTCAATAAGCTTCTTTACCCTCTCAAAAAGCTCACAGCCATCGGCATATGAAGGCACATCCTCCAAAACAAAAGCCTCGCTAAATGGAATTTTTTTATTATCAAGATATTCTCTTCCCTTTTTCCCATAGCAAAGAATTACAGGATTCTTCTCCTGTTTACTGATAAGATTGTCAAAAAAAGAAAGAAGTTCTGTATTGAAACTACCACACATTCCCTTGTTTGAGGAAAGAAGAATATATAATACAGGCGCATCCTGATTCTTTATCGGAAAAACCGAATTAATATCTTTGCGGTAGGTCTGATACATACGGTTACACTGCGCTTCATACTTCTCATAATCAGAATAAAGAGCAGAAAGCTTTGCGTATTTCACCGTAGATGCTGTTTTCATTGCCTGGGTAAGTTTTCGGGTTGAAAGAATTACCTGAAGCTTCTTTTTAAGATTCTGTACGGTAGGCATAATTAAAACCTCTCCACAAACTCACTGACAGCGTCATTAAGCTCTTGCCTGAGTGTATCATCCAATTTCTTTGCGTTTTTCACCTTAAGAGCAAGGGAAGCCTTTTCAGTTTCAAAGAAGCTGTAAAGTTCTTTTTCAAATCTTTCCATATCTTCAACAGCAACATTCTTTGCAAATCCCTTGTTGACAGCAAAAATAAGAATCGTCTGCAACTCATCAGCAACAGGCATATATCTTCCCTGTTTAAGAGCTTCTGTAAGGCGTTTACCTGATTCAAGTGATTCTCTTGTTGAGTCGTCAATATCCGAGCCAAACTGAATAAATTCAGCCAACTCTCTGTACTGTGCAAGTCTTGTACGAAGGCTTGAGGAAACCTTTTTCATAACAGGACGCTGTGCAGCACCACCAACACGTGAAACTGAAAGTCCAACATTTATAGCAGGACGCTGACCCTCGTTAAACAATTCTGCATCAAGGAAAATCTGTCCGTCAGTAATTGAGATAACATTTGTAGGGATATATGCAGAGATGTCACCTGCAAGAGTTTCAATAATAGGAAGTGCTGTAATCGAACCACCACCAAGCTCATCAGAAAGGTGAGCTGCTCTTTCAAGCAATCTTGAATGGAGATAGAAAATATCACCAGGATAAGCTTCACGCCCTGACGGACGGTGAAGGAGAAGCGACAGTTCACGGTAAGCTACGGCATGTTTTGAAAGGTCATCATAAATAATCAGAACGTCCTTGCCGCTGTACATAAAATGTTCAGCTATAGCAGTAGCTGAGAAAGGCGCAATATACTGAAGAGCTGCTGAAGAAGACGCAGGCTCAGCAACGATGATTGTATAATCAAGCACTCCGTGAGATTTAAGCTTTTCTTTGATCTCTGCAACAAGTGTTTCTTTCTGACCTATTGCAACATATATACAGATTGTATCCTTACCCTTCTGATTGATGATTGTATCAACAGCAATAGCTGTTTTGCCTGTTTGTCGGTCACCGATAATAAGTTCTCTCTGTCCTTTACCAATCGGAACAAGAGCATCAATAGCCTTGATACCAGTATGGAGAGGTTTATTAACCGGAGCACGGTCAAGAATACTCGGTGCCTTGAATTCTATAGGTCTTACTTCATCATAAGGGAGATAACCTTCCGCATCAATAGGATTACCGAGAGCATCCACCACTCTGCCAAGAAGGGCATTACCTACGGGAACAGATGCGATTCTGCCGACTCTTCTTACCGGAGTACCGCTTTCGATATGAGCAAAATCGCCGAAGATAACACAACCGATGCGATTCTTTTGAATATCGAGCACCATACCTCTTTCACCGCATTCAAATTCAACGACCTCGCCGTACATAATATCGGCAAGACCATCCATCCAGCATATACCGTCTGAAACAGTAATAACTCTGCCAAGCTGAAATACGTGAATATGAGGTCTGTAGGACTCAGCCTTTTCTGAAAACTCCTGAATAAGATGACCTACGGTATCTGTTGTCAGGATAGGCTCGTGGTTAAGATTCTGTGAGAATTGATAAAGCTCCTCGGCAACTGTTCCGTCATATACCGTATCGCCGATTCTCAGTTTGAGTCCGCCAATAAGAGACGGGTCCTCAAGTACCCATAATGAGGTTTTACCGCCTACCTCGTCAAGCATCGCGGTTGTAACCTCATCAACCTTTTTAACAATAGCCTTATCAAGCGGATAAGCCGACGTAAGGGTAACATAGAGAACATCGTGATGCTTTAAGTATGCCATATCACCGGGAGTCAGTTTAATCTGCGGAAGAATTGCATCTATTATATTGGTATCAAGATCTCTTATTTCTTTTTGATATTTTTTTAACACCTTTAAAGTATTATCTTTAGAACCATCATTAATAACAACAATTTCGATTTCTTCTAATGTTTGATTTAATAAAGCATCTAAAGTTTTGCCAATATTATTTTCCGCGTTATATGCAGGAACGATTACACTAATTTTCTTCATTTTTAATTTCCTTTCGCGAATTATAAAGTAAATATCCAGCTATGAATCCTAAATATAAAGTAATAATAAGTTCATCAACAATATGTCCACTAAAGAATGATATACCTAGTGGTAATAATAATGTTATTAATACTGTTAAACTAAATAAATTTAACGTTTTATTCTTAATCATTTTTATCAAATGCCATA
>CALBQZ010000139.1 GCA_937899735.1 uncultured Clostridia bacterium
AAATGAAGCTACGGAAAACAGATACAACAATTGCAAAAATCCAACTGTAAAGGAATGGATAGAAATATGGATTAACAACTACTGTAAAGGTTATCTTAAACCTACTACAGTTGATGGTTATGAAGCCATTATAAAAAGTTACATCAACCCCTATATTGGTAATATGAATTTAAAAGATTTAACTACATTGACTTGCCAACAATACATAATGGATATTTATGAGAATGGCAGAGTTAATAAAGAACGAGCTAAAAACAATAAAAAAGAGATTGGATTAAGCTCAAGAACAATAAAATCGGTAAAAATCGTTCTTCATGCAGCCTTGCAAAAAGCTGTGGATGAAGAAATTATTATAAAAAATCCTACCAATAATCTTAATCTACCTAAAGGTAGAGAAAGGGAATGAGGACATTAACAAAAGAAGAAAGCAACCGCTTGCTCGTAGAAGCACATAATAGCGGTTGCTTTGAATTTTATTATCTCGAATTAACCACCGGATTAAGACTTGGCGAGATAACAGCACTTGAATGGGATGATTTTGACCCTGATAAAATGTCATTGAGAATAAACAAACAAGCACAGAGAATAGATGGTGTAATCAGACCTGAAACACCTAAGACGAAAGCATCAATCAGAACTATAGCATTAAACAAGAGTTGTGTAGATATATTGAACAGATTAAAAAGCCAACAAGCAAGAGGAACTAAACTAATGTTTCCGTCTCCCGTGACCGGTACATATCGTGACCAAAACGGAGTTTTAAGACAGCTTAAAAGAATGCTCAAAAGAGCCAAACTACCTGATGTCAGATTCCATGATTTAAGACATACCTGTGCAACCATTGCTCTTGAAGAAGGTGTTGACATTAAAGCCGTATCCAATATGCTTGGACATACAGATTGTGGATTCACAATGAATACATACATTCATGCCACAGATAAACTCAAACAGTCTGCGGCAGACAAGATGCAAAGTGCATTTGAGATAGGTTTTAATCAAGCAGAAAGTAATAAAAAGATTGAAAATCTAAATACAAATTCGGGAACGATAAGTGGTCCATAAGTGGTCTAAAGCAGTTTTCTCACTAATTAAACAAAACTCAACCAAAAAAGAAAAAAGCCTCAAACCCACGCAAAATCAATGGTTTTGAGACTTTTAACTTGGCACGCCGGAAGGGATTCGAACCCCCGACCTTTTGGTTCGTAGCCAAACACTCTATCCAGCTGAGCTACCGGCGCATAACAGTTTTTACTGCCCGAATATAATACCATTACAATTTGAAAAAGTCAACAGTTTTTTTATGATTTGGAGAAGAAATATTCTTTTTTCTAAAACTCACCTGCTATTGAGGTTTTCATAAACTTTTCAAAATCACACTCTATGCTGTTTCCAATCCAAGCTTTCATATAAATGCTTGGGAATGAGCAGAACGGAAGAATATCAATACCTGCGTTTTTATATTCCCTTACGCCTTCGTAACTTACACCATCTTTAAGGTTAACAAGGTAAACGGGAATGTTTTTTTGTTTTGCCTTCTTTATAAAATCAAGAAACTCCTGACTTTTTATGTTAACTGTGCCTGAATGGTATGGTCTTAGAATTATAGCTTTTATATTATCTAAATTGTACTTATATACTGCACCCGGAGAAATTGTTACAACAAGAGTCTCTGAATTTTCTTTCAACTCATATTTACCCAAAGCTGATTTTACAATTACAGGTGGCAGACTATAAACCTTATCGTCTGCTTCATTAAACATTATAACTCTGTTGCCCTGATGAAATTCCACATTTTCATTATCATTTGAATATGCAACATAAACTCCGGTACCCTTTTTATTTTTAATAAAATCAACAGCACCATTAAAGTTAACTTGTCCGTTGGAACGATAATCCGCCATAGGGTATTGAGCAGAAACCAATAAGACAGGAATTTGTGTATTTCCCACAGCAAAGCTAAGAGCAGAAGCTGAAAACTGAAGAGAGTCAGTACCGTGAGTAACAATAATTCCATCATAATTCTTTGAAAGATTATCGCAGACAACATCCATCAACTTATTTATTTCTTTATTTGAAAGATTCTCACTATGAACAGTAAATGGTTCAACAATTTCGAATTCAACGTCGTTGCCAAATCTATCTATATAATTATTTACAACAAGCTTTTTGGCATCTTCATCGGTATAAATGTATCCGTCATGAATAACACTTCCGATTGTACCACCTGTTAAAACAGCAAGTATTTTCATATTCTTTCACCCCTGTACTGTTTATATATTATACAATTTATGTTCTTTTATTTCAATTACCAATTATGACATTTTTTTCGACAACTACAGTTTACAATTTTATAAAAAAGGAGGTTAAAAAATGAGTGTAAAAATTGAATTTCAGGATGAATCTCTTTTATGTCGGTTAAATGGAGAAATTGACCACCACACAACTCTTCCTATTCGTCTTGACATAGATGAGAGAATTGAATGCTGTCGTCCACAAACCGTAATCCTTGATTTTTCCGACGTTACATTTATGGACAGTTCAGGGATTGGTCTTGTTATGGGAAGATACAAACTGCTCAATGAAATAGGTGGCAAATTAGAGGTTACAGGACTTTCAAACAATTCGTACAAGGTTATGCGACTTGCAGGGCTTGACAGGATTGCAAACATTAAAAAAGGAGAAAATAAAAATGGTGATAAATGAATTCAAAATGACTGTTGACAGTCATTCCGTCAACGAAAGCTTCACCCGTGCCACTGTATCAGCCTTCGCATCACAACTCGACCCCACAGTTGAAGAAATCAACGATATAAAAACTGCTGTGAGCGAAGCTGTTACAAACTGCATTGTTCACGGATATAAAAACAATGTTGGCAGAATCTACATAAACGTGAAAATTCATAATGACAACAAGGTTGTTATAACCATAAGAGACCGTGGATGTGGTATCAGCGACATCAAAAAAGCTCGTGAACCACTTTTTACAACTTTAGGTGGTGACCGTGCCGGGCTTGGGTTTTCAGTTATGGAAAGCTTTATGGACAAGATTTCTGTTCGTTCAACTGTCAATAAGGGTACTACAGTTACACTTTACAAGAAAATCTGTGGTCGTAAAAAATGACTAGGGACGAACTCATACTTAATAATTTAGGTCTTGTGGGGAAGTGTGCTTCAAGGTTTATCGGAAAAGGTGTTGACTATGAGGACTTATACTCTGCAGGCTGTATTGGTTTAATCAAGGCTGCTGATGGTTTTCGTGAAGACCTTGGTTTTGCTTTTTCCACCTATGCTGTGCCATCAATTCTAGGCGAAATCAAACGGATTTTCCGTGATGATGGTGCGATAAAAATCAGTCGTTCCTTGAAAGAGGAAGCTCGTAATCTGTTAATAATCAAAGAAAAGTACGAAAAAGAAAATGGAGTTGAGCCCACAGTTTCCGAATTAGCCCAGCTCATTCACAAAACCATTCCCGAGACAGCACAGCTGCTTTGCGTTTTACAACCAGTCAAATCATTGACTGCTGATAATGATGATGAAAATCAGGTGGATATTCCTGCTGAAGATGAATATACCCCAATAGATAACAAATTATCAGTACATCAACTCTTGAATCAATTATCCGAAAATGACAGACAACTGATTTCATTAAGATTTTTCAGTGGTTTAACACAATCAAAAACTGCTGATATACTTGGAATTTCCCAAGTACAAGTATCCCGAAAGGAAAAAAGCATACTGACTGAACTGAGAAGAAAGCTGACAGGGTGAAAAATTTGAAATTTTCTTAAATATATGGTAGAATACAGAAAATGTATTCTATCATATTTTTTAGGGAGAACTTTATGAGAAAACCTCGTTACAATACAACACTTAAAATCCTTGCCGTTTTTTGTCTTGTTTCTATAGTATTCACTTCTTGTGCAGGTGCGTACAGTGTTGACAAAATCAAGAGTAATTCACTCGAATATATCAGTGCTGAATATTCAGGGGATAAGATGCACAAAAGCAATGATGACTCATACACATCCGTCTGCACATCGGGACTTATTGAACTCCTTTTTGACGAAACAACTGCAACTGTTGCAATCCGTGATACAAACACAAAGAAAATATGGCATACTCTACCATTCGACAGTATAGCAAAGCAGATTTCCGCATCTGCTGTTGAGATTGTGTTAGCAGACGATGACAATAAAATATATACCCTTAATTCTCAGGATAACTCTGTAAATTTCGGAAATTTCTCATACACCATTGGTGTTGATGAGATATCTGTCGATTATGCGTTAAGCCTTACTAGGGAAACCGGTGCAAAAGACTTTGATGATATCGACAAGGGCGAAATCCGTGCAGATATGACTGTGATTTATCGCATTAAGGATGGTTCACTCTATGTCAATGTTAATATGAACAGTCTTAAACTTCCTAAGGATATTAATCTTGAGAAAATCACCCTGCTTAACAATTTCGGTGCTTACGAAAACAGCAATACAGATGACTACATCTTTGTACCCGATGGTAGTGGTGCACTGTTAATGACAGGAAAAAGTGACAGCGGCACTTCATCTGTAACCTTACCCGTATATGGTAACAACCCAGCAACAACTCAAAACGCAACAAAATCTGACTGTCTTTTTGGTGCTTTTGGGCTTAAAAATAGTGAAAATGCTTTTGTCTGCATTATAGAAAAAGGTGACGCTATTGCACAAATAAATGCTGAAAGAAACAGCGAAAACGCCCTTAATCATGTCAATGCAAGTTTTTCTGTAACAGACATACAATACGACAAAACAGAAAATAATACTTCCCGATATTACGGATATCAGTATAAAGGTGAAATTGAATTGTGCTACCGTTTTCTTTCAGGCAAATCTGCTACATACTCAGGTATGGCAACAGCATGCCGTGAAAATCTTATAAGGAACTCCACTCTCCCAGCTCAACCTCTTAACATTACAAATGAACATTTGCCGATTATTGTCAATTTAGAGGCGGGATACAAAAATGAAAAAGGAAAACAAATAACTCTTTCAAACTTTGAACGAGCAACTTCACTCACTACACTTTTAAAAGCAAAGGGTATAAATAATATTTACCTTTGCTATAAAGGTCTTTACGACAACGAAAAAAATGCTGATTTTGATGAGTTCAAGTCAGCCCTCGGCAAACAATCCGATTATGAAAACTTATACAGCTACCTGAACAGTCAAAAATTCTCTCTGTTTATTGATACAAACATTCTTTTTTCTAATTCCTCGGGAGCCAAGAATATCAAAGGTAAAAAAGCACAGGCTGAGCTCATCAGTCCAGTGACTTTAGAAACACAAAATCACGAATTTTTGAAAATGGACAGTTTTGAGAATAAAATCAATAAGATTCTCAATAAGTCCGAAAATGTACTATTCGACGGATACTCTCTTAATGATATGGGTAAATATCTGTATTCGGACTATTCGAACAATTCGTATTCACGAAATCAATCACAAACTGAAATCTTTTCACAGTTACCTGTTCTTTCCACATCTAAGCAAATAATGATTGAACACGGAAATCTCTATACTCTTAAAGGTGCTGATGTGGTTTCTAACATTCCTGTTTCTCCACTTGCCTATAAAGAGACTTCAGCCTACGTGGGAGTTCCTTTTATACAAATGCTCCTTCATGGAATGATGGAATATAGTACATCTCCATTAAACCTTTCGGAAAACCCACAGGATGCATTCCTTAAATCCGTTGAGTACGGATGTTTACCAAGCGCATACTGGTACTGTACAAAGTTGAATGAGGGAAATGACAATTTTTATTATAACAACAATATTAACGACATTGTTTCATATTATGCTAAGGCTCACCAAACACTTTCTGCACTGCGTGATTCCAGAATGACATCACATAGAGAGGTTCAACCCGGAGTTTATTGTGCCGAATACGACAACAGTGCAAAGGTTTATATCAATTATACAAATACCGATGTGACAGTACACGGTGTGGTAGTAAACGCAAAGGATTGTGTAACAATTTCATAAAGCAAAAAAGAGACACCATAATGGACACGCCCCATAAGGATGTTTTTTTGAGAGATACGGTGTAACCCCGTTTGGGGTTGCACCGTTTTCTTGTTTATTATGCTACAATGCGGTATTCTTGCGGATTCTTTCTTGCTTCTTCCATCATAGCAATAACTTCTTCCTCAGTTGGAATGCAAATCATTCCGACACCTGTGAAATAAATATCTACTTTCACAAAACAGTGACCGCTTGATTTATCATTGTTATGAACCTCAATACGTTCAATAAGTGAATTGACAAGTGTCGGTGTAAGCTCCTGTATATCCGTCATTTCTCTGAAAGTGCGAAGAAGCAACCTTAAATCAACAGATTTCTGTTCAGCCGATTTCAATGTTTCCTGACCCTCTGAAACAGTTATGGCAAGTTCTTTTTGTTCTCGTTCATATTTAGCCATCAGTTTTCGGTATCTGTTATCATCCATTCTGCCAAGAGCATTATCCTCATAAACCTTTTCAATAAGGCGGTCTAACTCTTTCATACGGATTTCGCCGTCAGCAACTGTCTTTTTCAGCTTCTCGTATTCTGCCTTTCTCATTGCATCATTCTGCTTTGCAATCATATACAAAAAGACCTTTTCATTGTAACGAATAAATTCCGCTAAATTTCGTATAGCTTCAAGCACAATCTTCTCAAGCACAATATTACGGATATAATGAATTTTGCAAGTACCGCTTCTGCCGTCCTTGTAGTTTGCACACCTGAAAAACTCCTGATTCTTATTCAGACTTTTAGCAGCACAGAAGTGTAATTTTGCACCGCAATCATAGCAATAAACTAAGCCCGAAAATAAACTTGTTCTTCCTGTTGCAGTAGGTCTGCGACGGTTTTCACGGAGCTCCTGAACTCTTAACCACTTTTCTTCGCTGATAATAGGTTCTTGCATATCAGGGATTATCTGATAATCTTCTTTGGGATTATGAATTACCTTATGAACCTTGTAACTGACAGTAGTTGATTTAAAGTTTACAGCACAAC
>CALBQZ010000140.1 GCA_937899735.1 uncultured Clostridia bacterium
CTGCAGCCAGCCAACGCCGCCAGTACGGCCAATGCTATGGGTATGATCGCTATTCTCATCTCAATATTTTATTCCGTTGGATTCCAACAATGCCCGTAGGCGGGCTACCTCTTGCCTAAGGTTGACCAATTCCGCGTCCTGTGCTTGTCGGTAGCCTGTGCGAGCGGCATGCATGCGCTCCTTGATGCCTCCCTGCTCTACAAACTCTTTTTCCATCCGCTGCAGTGCCCGGTTGAGCATGGCGTCGGTCTGATGGCAGAGCGTCAGGGCGGTATTGGCCATTTCTTCGTCGTTCCACTTCATGAAAAGCGGCTGATAGTCTTCCACACGGTTGTGCTCTTTGCAGAAGTGTTGCATACTTTCAAATCGTGGATGCTCGCTTGTCCAGATGGTCAGCATGCGCGATAGCAGGTAGTCGCGGTAGTCTTCACGAAGCTCCTGCAACGACGAACGCGCCACGTTCAGCAGTTTTATGTGCATCTCGGTCGAGGTCTCTCCGTCCTCGGTACCTTCAATGATATTCTGTTTCCCGCTGCGAGCCGCCTGCACCATTTGATCCACGGTGCGGTCGCCATGGGACGGCAGAAACCGCTGGCAGAACGTATAAGTCAGTTGATACAATACCTCGCTCTTCTGATAGTAGTATGCCTCGCGCCAGGGCATTTGCCGTCTAAGAACTTGGTATTTCCCCTCAGGAACTGTCATAATGTATCTGTTTTTTTGTTTATTTTTTTTAAAATTTTTTATATAATTATAGCAATAATTTAGTTTTTTTGATATACTTATCTTCGGTGAATAAAATGAGTAAGAAAATATTATGCATTTTAATAGCTTTTGTATTATTTCTGACTTGTTTCAGCGGTTGCTCGGACGATGAAGAGATTTTTTTGTCATGCCCCATTAGTGAAATGCCACAGTATTTTGACCCACAAATTGCAGATAGTCAGGGTGAAAGAATTGTCGCAGTCAACACCTTTGATGGTCTTTTTAAACTTGACGAAAACGGACAGCCTCAGAAATGTGCAGTAAAAGATTACAGGGTTTCTGCCGATGGACTTGTTTATACTTTTTATCTCCGTGAAGATGTGAATTACTTTGTTTCAAAAGCAACCCAATCATTCCTCGAGGGTTTGGAAGCAACTATTGATACTAAAGTAACTGCACAGGACTTTGCTTTTGGTATAACAAGAGCAATTCTGCCTGAAACAGATTCTCCGGGATATGATTTGTTGAGTGTTATCAAAAACGCTGAAAGTGTACATAATGGCATAGTTTCTTCAACAGAATTAGGAATTAATGTTTTAAATGACTATACATTGGAAATAACCCTTGAAAGAAAATCAGATGAGTTTCTTTTTGCTCTTAGTCAGCCTGTGTCATTCCCTTGTGATGAGCAGTTTTTCAATTTAACTGCAGGAAGATATGGACTTGAAAGAAAATATACACTCTCTAATGGTCCGTTTTATTTATCGGACATTGCTGAGGATGAATCTGTGCGTTTTTCTCAAACCCCTGAATACAAAGGATATTTTTCTGCTATAGCAACATCTGTAAGATTGTATGTAAATCCTGACCAGAATGATATAGTGAAAAAGATAAATGGTAAAAAATATTCTGTTTCTTTTTTGACATCTCAGGATGCTATCCAAGACCTTAACAAGAAAAATGCAAAAATCGATTTTGAAAACACAACAGTTTCACTCATTTTCAATACGTCAAACGAAATGATGCAGAGTAATTCTCTCAGAATAGGCCTTGTTAAAAGCATAGATTTCAAATCTGTGGGTATAACTCAGGCAAAGAACCTTGTTCCGTCAGTTTTTAATTTTAGAACGGATAAATCACTAGTATTAGCTACTGATGTTAACACAGCAAGGGAAAAGGTGAAATCTGCACTTAAGGAACTTGAAAAAGATAAGCTCACAATTGATATTCTCTGCACAGCAGAAAATGAAAACATAGCTAAAAATATTGTAAACTGTTGGCAAAAGAACATTGGTGTTGAACTTAATGGTACAGTTACGGTTGTAGATGAAAAGGATTTTATAAGTAACGTTAATAACGGTTCTTATGTTACAGCAATTTATCCATTGACAACTGAGACAAGTCGAACAGTGGATTTCCTTGGAATGTTCAAATCAGGAAATAGTAACAATGTTTCTCGATATGTCTCCGAGGAATATGACAGAGTGTATGATGAGTTCAGACTTTCACCAACAAAAGAAGGTGCTGTTTACTGCCAGTCATACTTGTTAAATAATGCTGTTGTTATGCCAATCTCAAACATAAGCTCTGCATTTGTAGTGGCTAAAGATGTAAGTGGTATTTATTTTGCAGTAGACGGTTCAAATATTTATTTTCATAAAGGGAAGAAATAATGACAAAAACAAGAAAAACATACGTTGCAATTTCTTGGGTTTTAGTTGCAGTATGTATGATAATCATTTTCTATTTGTCTGCACAAAGCGGAGAGGAATCATCCGACCTTAGCAGTTCATTTGTAGCAACTATTTTACAATATTTCAATATAAGTATTGACGAAGCAGTGATGCGTACATTTGCTCATATGCTTGAGTTTATGGGTCTTTCAGTTCTTCTGTTTAATGCAACATATGCTACATGGGAAAAGAAAATCACTCCGATAATTGCTTTTGCAGGAACTGTATTCTATGCAATTACTGATGAGATTCATCAGATTTTTGTACCCAAAAGAGCATTTCAGGTAAGTGATATTCTTGTGGATAGTACAGGTGCTTTGATTGGTGTCACAGCATCGTTTGTAATATTGAATTTTATACTTTTTGTGATGAAAAGGAGAAATAAAAATGGCAATTCTTAAACCTTTTAAGGCAGTAAGACCAAAGGATGAGTACGCAAGTCAGGTTGGTGCTTTGCCTTATGACGTAATGAATTCTGAAGAAGCTCGTGAAATGGTAAAGGACAAACCATATTCATTCTTGCACGTTGATAAAGCTGAAGTTGACCTTCCACAGGGTATTGATATTTATTCTGCAGAAGTTTATGAGAAAGCAAAGGAAAACCTTGAGGCATTAAGTGCTAACGGTATCTGCAAGCAGGATGAAAAGCCAATGCTTTATATCTATCGTCAGATTATGAATGGCAGAGAGCAGACTGGTATTGTAGGCTGTACTGCAGTTGATGATTATATCAATAATGTTATTAAGAAACACGAATTTACAAGAGCTGACAAGGAAGCAGACAGAATCCGTCACGTGGATACTCTTGATGCTAATACAGGCCCAATTTTTCTTACACATCGTGAAAACAAAGTTGTTTCAGGTATTACAGAAAACTGGAAGAATACTCATGCACCTGCTTATGACTTCGTAAGTGATGATGGCGTTGCACAGACGGTTTGGGTAATTGACGATGACGAAACAGTTGATACTCTAGTTAAGGAATTTGCTGAAATCGATTATCTCTATATTGCCGACGGTCACCATAGATGTGCATCTGCTGTGAGAGTAGGTGAGAGAAGACGTGGTGAAGGCGAATATGATAAGGATGCAGAGTTTAATTTCTTCCTTTCAGTTATCTTCCCTTGTGACCAACTTAAGATTATGGATTATAATCGTGTTATGGCTGACCTTAACGGAAATACAAGCGAAGAGTTTATCGCGAAAATGAGTGAAAAGTTTATTGTTGAAGAAGCAGACGAAAGTCCTTATGCACCAAAAGAGCGTCATACATTCGGTATGTATCTTGATAACAAATGGTACAAAGTAACTGCAAAAGCAGAGTTTATCAACGAAAACGACCCTGTTGAGTGCCTTGACGTTTCAATTCTTCAGAATAACCTTATTACACCAATTCTCAACATCACAGACCCAAGAACGGACAAGAGAATCGACTTTGTTGGTGGTATCCGTGGCTTAGGTGAGCTTGAGAGAAGAGTTAGTGAGGGTATGAGAATTGCTTTTGCAATGTATCCAACATCTCTTAATGAACTTATGGATATTGCAGACGCAGGAAAGGTTATGCCACCAAAATCAACCTGGTTTGAACCGAAGCTTTTATCAGGATTATTCATTCATAAATTATCATAAAACTGAATAAAAAATCCCCAAAGGAGTAATCCTTCGGGGATAATTTTTTATGTAATTATTTGCCAGCCTGCTTAGAATATTTGAGTCTGTAAACGATGTTCATAATTCTTGTTTCAAGAGGGTTGATAGGTTCAACCTTATTAAACATCTGAGCACTTACCTGAATCTTAGCACCTTTATTAGTGATAAATTCGATAGCACCAGCATCATATTCACTACCAGCTACACAAAGAGCACCGTTGTTTTCAAGAAGAACAGCATTTCTGCCCTTAAGCTTCTTAACAACTTTTTTAGCTGATTTTAATGTGTTGTTTGGGTCGTATTTCGCACTCTTAACACTTACACCAACAATCTGTGCAAAGTCGTCGATAAGAGGACGGATTGTTTTACCCATTTTTGAACAAGCAATTACATAAGGGTCTTTTGTGTGGTAAATGAAGTTAACATCGTCACGCTTTTTATATACTGCACGGTGAAGCTCAATTGAACTGTTGTTTGCGTCACCTGCGATAACATCACCTGAATCAATATCAATTCTTGTAATTGTACCGTCGCCGTCAATAACAGATATGTTGAAAACAGGACCGTCACGTTCACTCTTGCAAGGCTCAAATTCAGGAGCTGATAATGGTTTCTTAACAAATCTGTCAACAACATAATCGTTGATAGCAGTAAGCTTGTCAGCAACAACACCTGTAAGAGCTGTGTATCTATCTAAAACAAACTGTTCACAAACATCTTCAAGACGTTTTGCAACGTTGAATGCATCGTCATAGTCAACACCCATACAAACTGCACCGTGGTGTGCCATAACAGCAGCCTTTGCATCTGAACGAGTAATTGCTTCGATAACACCTTTACGAAGCTTCTTTGTGCCAGGAAGACCATAAGAAGCAATTGGGATATTGTCGCCGATGATTTCAGCATTTTCACCCTCAACATGGTTGATATCCATACCAAGAGCAGAAACGATAGAAGCGTTTACCTGATGTGTGTGGATAACGAAACCGATTTCAGGACGAAGCTTGTAACATGCAGCATGAATTCCCTTTTCACTTGAAGGTTTGATTTCGCCTTCATATTCAAGGTCTTCAATATTTACAAGAACGATTTCTTCAGGAGTGAGAGTTTCATAAGCACGACCACTTGGAGTGATAACAAATTGTGTATCACTGATTCTGCATGAAATATTACCCCATGTACGAGCAATAAGACCGGATGCAATAAGTTCTTTACCCGCTTTAATTACGAGTTCTTTTGCCTGCATTATTTCCATAACTTTCACCTCGTTTTTTTATAACCACTTCTTAAATCTTGGTCATAATTCTCAACGGCTATTTTCCCATCATAACTCGTCCAAAATACTCGTTAATACACAAAGTGTTGCCTGCGTTTTTGGACGGTTCTGACGAAAAACTACCTCGTTGATAATTATAAACCGATTTAATCAGCGGTTATCTGTTTATTCAATTAATGTTAGTTAATTTAATTATTTTGCAGAAGGTTTAACTGCAACGTTTGCAAATACCTTATCGAAGCACTGAAGTGCCTGGTCAATCATCTTAGGTGTGTATGCAGCTGATGTGTAGAGACGGCTACCAGCAAGAGTAACAAGTCCTTCTGCCATGTAAGCAGCGCCCATATATTGCATTTCTTTCTTTCTCTCGCTTGTTGCTGAAAGAACACCAGGAATTGTCCAAGGACGTTTCCAGTCAACAACATAGTGCATTGTACCAACTGTTTCAAGGTGGCAAACAGAACCTTCGTTCCATGCAACGAATGGAAGACCATATTTTGCAATGATTTCCTGAAGACCTGTTGTAAGTCTGTCACCCATTTCGCCAGCTTTCTGACATGCATTCTGCTTGTCGATTTCTTCAAGAGTGAAGTAACCTGCACAGCATGAAAGTGGGTTAGCT
>CALBQZ010000141.1 GCA_937899735.1 uncultured Clostridia bacterium
TTATTCTGAAGCTCCGCCATCAGTTCAAAAGTTTGTTGCCGATTCAAACGAATGGTATGAAAAATACGGCGATGTTGAAGATTTGACCGAAGAAGAAATGATAAACGCCGTTGCCGAGCAAAAAGAAATTTATATGAGCAACCCTATGGGTGTGGCGATTACAATTGCCGAGGGAGTTTTATCTCTTGCAATTCAGCTTTTCATCGGTTTTAAAGCAAACAAATGGTATTATGACCACACGGTTTCAAAAATCAAACAGATTAAATCAGAGTTTTCTGAGCCCGAAATCCGTAAGCTTAACTTCTATAAGCAGGGCGGAATGTCAATGGGGCACGCTTTTCTTGCAGTTCTTGCCAACAATGTAATTGTTATGGCTATAAATATGTTATTCACGGCGTTAAATATATAAAAAATTAGGAGAATGGTGTTATGAAAATTACAAAGGCGATTATTCCTGCGGCAGGGCTCGGCACAAGAGTTTTGCCTGCATCAAAGGCAGTTCCCAAGGAAATGCTCAACATTGTTGACAAGCCTGCTATTCAGTATCTTGTTGAAGAAGCGGTAAAATCTGGAATTACTGATGTTCTCATTATCACAAACCGCGGTAAAGGTGTTATTGAGGACCACTTTGACCACGCTTATGAGCTTGAGGATAAATTGAGCAAAAATCCCGATAAGAAAGAGCTTTATGACTCTGTTCTTGAGTGCTCACAGCTTTGCAACACTTACTTCCTCCGTCAGAAAGAAACCGGCGGACTTGGTCACGCAGTGCTTTGTGCAAAGAATTTCGTAGGTAACGAGCCTTTTGCAATTCTTTACGGTGACGATGTTTTCATTTCAGAGGGCGAGCCCGTTACAAAACAGCTCATTGACGCTTATGAAAAATACGGCAAGGGCGTTGTTGGCGTTAAAGAAGTTCCCGCAAAGGATGTTTGTAAGTACTGCTCACTTGCAGTTGAGCCAATCACAGACAGAGCCTTTAACTGCACAGATATGATTGAAAAACCCAAGCCCGAAGAGATTATGTCAAATTATTCAATTCTCGGCAGAGTTGTAATGCCACCCGAAATTTTTGACATTCTCGAAAGCACTCCCAAAGGTGCAGGCAATGAGCTTCAGCTTACAGACGCTATGAAAACTCTTGCACAGACAAAGGGCGTTATTGCTCTTGATTACGAGGGAACTCGTTACGATATGGGTAACAAAATGGGTATTATGAAAGCAAACTGCGAAGTTGCTCTTAATCACCCTGAAATCAGCGAAGATTTCAAAGCATACATCAAAGATCTTGCAAAGAATCTTTAATAGCAGGCTAGAATGAATAAAAAACAATTAATTTGCATAACCCTGTTAATTGTTGTTGTGGCATTATCTTTCTCAGGAGTATTCCTCTGGAATCGGTTGGAATCCGAACCAGTAAACACCGATGAGACAACAGAAAATACTACAACTGAACCAACCACAGAATCACCCCTATTTCCTTCAAGGCTTTTAAGACATGCACCTAACATGTACATACAATGGCTTTCTGAGAATAGTGAATTCGACGCTGTTACAATTGATTGGAAGTGCACAGAAGATGCTTGGGGTACTTATTGGGCTGTTCATCAATGGTCATATGGGTATGCAGGTTTTCAAAACTTTTTAGGCAAGCATGTTCTTTTACTCTCTCTTTGGGACTTGTCCGATGGCACCCGTCCAACCATTGAATATACTACCGGTGGACATCATGGTGACTTTGGTGGCGAGGGAGAGGGTAAACAGGTCTATACCCTTTTCGATTGGAAGGTAAATACTTGGTACTCAATGAAAATTGAGAGACTTTTCCAAAACGATAAAACTTACTTCACTCAGTACATAAAAGAAGAAAATGGGGATTGGATAAAAACAGCATCCATCAGTTATCCAACTGATGTTCAACTTTTTGAAGCAACTAGCTTTTTCCAAGAAGATTTTGCTTTTAATAACCAGCGTCGTAGTTGTGAGGTAAAAAATGCAGGTGGGCTGATTGCTAATACAGATACCTGGGATTACTGGAAAAGTGGCGAAATAACCAACTCTTTCTTCCCAACATCCGATGCAACCTTGGGAAATGGTGCTATGGAAAATATATCTTTCGATTGTACCTACAAAAACAGGGGCGACTCAATCTGGATACAAGCAGGAGGATATGGCGACACACCAAACGACATCACATTCCCCGCAACAGAAACTTTAACATAAGAAAAAGGTAGATACTTTGGTATCTACCTTTTGTTTTTATCATATTATAATATCCTTCATTTTTTCCTTTGCACGTTTCATTGTTTTACTCAGGAATATTGAACTCAAAACAAGTGAAACGCATTCTGCAATAGGGAAACAGAACCAGACAAGTTCAAGTCTACCACTCTGTGCCAATAACCACGCTGATGGCAAAAGAACAACCAACTGACGACAAACCGAAACTATCAGGCTGTAAACAGGTCTTCCGATTGCTTGACAAACAGAACCTGCAATTATACAGAATCCCGCAAAAACATAATGCGTACCGATTATTCTCAACGCTGGAACACCTATTTCCAGCATCTCTTCTGATGCATTGAAGAATGAAAGCAGGACATGAGGAATAAGTTCAAACGCCAACAATCCCATAAACATTATAGTTACTGCAGTTAATATTGTGATTTTAATTGTCTTTTTCACACGGTCATATCTTTTCGCACCATAATTATATGCAATTATTGGCACCATACCATTATTCAAGCCAAAAATAGGCATAAACACGAAACTCTGCAGCTTGAAGTAACTACCGAAGACTGCGGTTGCTGTTGTTGTAAAGGAAATCAATATTTTATTCATAGTGAAAGTCATAATTGAACCAATTGACTGCATTACAATTGATGGCAAACCTATTTTATAAATGTCTTTAACAATCGCAGAATCCCAACGAATCAATTTAAGACTGATGTGAATATCCTTGTTGAACTTTATATTAAATATTATCGCAAGAAGTGCCGCAACAATCTGTCCTGATACAGTAGCTATCGCTGCCCCAAGCACCTCAAGTCGAGGCATACCACAAAGTCCGAATATCAATATTGGGTCAAGAATTATGTTAATCAGTGCACCAACTAACTGTGCAATCATAGAAAGTGTTGTGCGACCTGTTGACTGCAACAATTTTTCAAAACAGAACTGACTACATATACCAATGGAACAACCAAGACACACACCGGCATAGTCAGTACCATATTTTACTATTTGTTCAACATCTGTTTGAGCTAAAAAGAAAAACTTTGACAGGAAAATTCCAATAGCGGAGAACACCACCGAGCTACAAAGGAAAAGGAAGATGCCTGAGTTTGCAATTTTGTTTGCTCTGTCAAACTGTTTTGCTCCCAACGAACGTGATAACAACGCATTCATACCGACTGCTGTTCCACCGCAAACTGCAATTATCAACTGTTGCAACGGAAAGGCAAGGGATACAGCGTTCAATGCATCTTCTCCTAAACGGGACACAAAAACACTGTCAACAACATTGTAAAAGGCTTGTACAAGCATTGAAATCATCATAGGTGTTGACATGGTTGCCAAAAGCTTGCCTATGGGCATCGTACCCATTTTATTCTCTTGTGGTGGATTATATTTTATCTCTGCCATTTTGAATATCCTTTTTTGCATAAATTATGCCCACAGACAGAGATTTAATCTGTCTGCGAGCTAAATATTTGTTAAATATAACTATTTCCTTGCTTTTGCTTTTTTGCTGTCTTGGCCACCACTTCCATAGCCGTAACCATAGCCATAGCCATAACCGTAGCCGTAACCGTAACCATAGCCGTAGCCCTTATTGCCTTTTCTGTTCTTCTTAATGAAATCAAATACTGAGCCGTTTTCAGCGTCGTTATAAATACAACCAACAACTTCTTTACCAGTGCCGGACATATCGTCAATTGTTCTTCTGATTCTACGCATTGATGAACGGTCTCTACGAACAACCATTACGTTAGCATCTGCATACTGTGCGATAATACTTGCGTCAGCAACAAGACCTGCAGGAGGAGTATCAATAATGATATAATCAAACTCGCTTCTTATTGCATCCATCACATCTGACATTTCATCAGCTGACAAAAGTTCTGCTGACTCACCGATTGCTGTTGATGTAACCAAAAGGAAAAGATTGAACTTCTCGAAATACTTAATTGAATCGCTTAATGTTCTCTCACCTCTGACTACGCCAGGAAGACCTAAATCATTAGTTGCTGAAACACCCAATTCTTTGCAAACTGAAGGTTTACGAAGGTCAGCATCGATTAAGAGAACTGATTTTCCTGTCTTTGCAAGAGCAAGAGCTGTATTAATAGCAGTAGTTGTTTTACCTTCGTTTTCCATAGCACTTGTGAAAACGAAAACTTTATAGTCGTGACGTTTAGCAATATTTTCAAGCTTCGTACGAATCAACTTAAAGGATTCAATAAACATAAATCCTGTCTTCTTGTCTGTAATAAGAAGGCTCTTGTTTTCAGTTGGCTTCTTAAGATGAACAACTGAACCAATAATTTTCTGTCCTAGTTTATTTGTGATATCGTCAGGAACTTTAACAGTATCCTTAATGAAGATAATCAAACAAATTGCAAGCATTACGATACCTGCACCTGCCACAAATCCTAAAAGAGAATATAAGAGTGTAGTATTATTTGGGTCTGCTTCTTCAGGCTTTACAGGGTATTCAGAAACCTTTGCATTTGTGCTTGGCAAAATTTCCTTTGCAAACCCTTCAAAATTATTTACATAGCTTGTAGCAACTGCAAACGAAACACTAGGGTCAGAAGATGTAATTGAAACTGCAATAAATGATGTGTCTTCAATGTGAGATGATTTAATCATTGCTCTTACTTCTTTACCTGTAAGAGGCTGACCATTTACCGTGTATCCTGAATTCTTTGCAACAATATTCATAAAGTCAGGAGACTTAGTCAATCTCAAATAGTTTTTTGCAAGCATTGTACTCGCACTGATATCTGATGATGACTGTCCTGGTGATGTAGCATTTTCAGCTTTGTTACTGATGGCAAATTCCATTGTACATGTGTACTTTGGAACATATGTAACCTTAGCTACAACAAAGCCCACACTTGCGCAAATAACTGCGCTGAGCAAAATTGCCCACCATTTTTGAGCTAAACGAACAGCATACTGTGCTATGATTTGAAAATCTATGCCGTCATTAGTCTGAACAGTTTTTGAGTTATATTCCATACTATCGCTCCTATAACCAAATTTTATAATTCATTTTATTATACCAAAGGCATTTTTTTATTGCAATGCTTTTTTACAAAAACAGTTACATATTTTTATTTTTCTTCAATTTTTCCATTAGCAACAGTAATAAGACGGTCACACTTGTCTAAAACAGCCTCTCTGTGTGTGATAATAATGACCGTAATATCTTCTTTTTTCTGCAAATTATCAATTACTACTTTTTCTGTTTCTGCATCCAAGGCACTTGTTGACTCATCCATAAGCAATACCCCGCTGTTGGCGAGAATTGCCCTTGCAATAGCGATTCTCTGTGCCTGACCTTCAGAAATACCTGCACCAGATTCACCAAGCATAAAATCCAAGCCATCTTCAAGGTCATAAGCAAATTCAGCCGCTGCAACAACCAAAGCTTTTTTTATTTCTTCTTCAGTTGCCTCAGGATTAAGAATCGTTAAATTTTCCCTTATTGTTCCGCTGAAAAGCATATTCCCCTGTGGCACAAAAGAGAATAATTTTCTCGTTTTCTTGCAATCATACTCTCCATGCTTTGTTTCAACTGTTACCTTACCCTCATCAACAGGGTATAATCCCGTTATCAGTTTAAGCACCGTTGATTTTCCGGCCCCTGACGGACCCTGAATCCCAACAAACTCGCCTTTATTGACTGTAAAGGATGCGTGAGAAAAAACTTTCTCATCACCGTATCCAAAAACTGCGTCTCTTACCTTGATTTTCACAAAATCTTCATAATTGATACCAACATCTTCTACGGTCTCTACGTTTTCATCACAGATTTCCATCAGTCTTTGTGCTGACGTAGTCATTGCAAAAAAAGCAGGAAGAACACCCGTAATTCCCACAACCGGTGACTGCAACTGGTTTACAAGTTGTACAATAGCAACAACAGCGCCAAAGGTCATTGTACCATTAAGCACACCATATGAACCATATGCCACAGCAGCAAGAAAACCGACTGCAAATGCCAAAGAGAACCCTATTCCTGCAATTATGGAGAAACTTTTTTTCTTAACCTTTTCACGATAGAATCTCTTTTGCTGTCTAATTGAACGGTTTATCACTTTTTCTTCTATTCCAAAGACTTTTACTGCAAAGAGATTTTCAAGCATTTCTTGCATAAAGGAACGCACTCTTGAGTCCTTCTCCTGCACACTGCGATGTAATTTTTTTAGATACTTTCTTGATATCGCTGCAAAAACAACAACCAATGCACCACAAACAATGAACACCTTTGCAAAATTCTTGTCAATATGATACAAAGCAATTGCACCGCTGAGAATTCTGACAAAAAAAGCAATCGAAGTAGGGAAAATGTGAACATAATTATCACTTACCATCTGAACATCAGCAGTAAGTCTTGTCATCAGGTCACCACTATGTTTTTCAACACTGTCGGCATAATTTCCTCTAAGTATATTGAAAAACACACTTGTTCTTAAATTAATCTCTGCCTTGCCTTGACTTATTGCCTCCACTAATGAGGCAGTAACTCGAGCTAAAATCTGAGAAATAATCAAACAGAAAAGAAAAATGGAGTTTTTTATCAATTCTTCTTTATCTCCGATTTGAGCACTATCCATTACTCTTTTAGACAAAACAGCGAATACAGTTACACACAGCGCCGACCAAGCATTAAGCAAAACAAGCACTAAACCCTCTTTTAAACGGCCACCACAATGTGTATATATCCACTTAAACACTGACTTCTCTTTCATTCTTATATCCTATTATCCTTATTCATCAATGAGATTGTGTTTTCTCATTTTCTCAATTAATTTCTCAACATCGTTTTTAACAATATGTAAATCCACATTATAGTCGGCTGAAATTTTCGCAACAATTTCCTCTACCGAATTCGTTCCATCAAGCATATTAAACACCTCTGCGCCAACATCATTAAAAGTGATAACACCATTAAAATTAATTCTTTGAGCTCCTGTTGCAATAACAATTTTACTTCCCGCAACATCTTTTAAAATGAAACCATCTTTAATTTTCATCGTTTATCAACCTTTCTATTTCATTATAAGCAACGACTGCAGCCTCAGGGTCCATATTACAACCCAGTGAAAACACAGGCACAGTTCTCAATACCACATCTGCCAAATCAAGCATTTTTTCTGCCATTTCCCTATTTGAAGGATTTATTGTCTGCTCAAGGAAAAGAGGCACCGCCATTGCTGCAGGCATTCTGTTCACCTTATTCTCTTCACTTCTGTGCAAAAACACAATTGCCCTGACAGGAAGTTTTGCGTTTGCATTTTCGTCCGTCTTTCCTGAAAAGGGAGTTCCCCAGACATAGCATTTACCATCTTCACAAACCAAAGCAGGCTTGTCGTCATTGATAATTCTTGTTCCCGACAGATTCTCCAACCACAAATGAGTATGAGTTGATTTACCCGTACCACTTCTGGCGGAAAAGAGATATGCTTGTCCATCCTTTTCAACACAGGAAGAATGCAGCATCATTCCGTTGAAATTCAATAGTTTGTGATAAAACGCTTCGCCTGTCCACATGTATTCATTCTCATCAGGAGTAAGGTATGGAATTTCTTCTTGTTTCTTTTCGAGAAACCCCTCTTTTATTTCTATTCTGATATCTGTCTGTGAACTGTCAAATTCAGCACGATATTTCTCTGAACGAGTTTTCAACAACTCTCCCCGAACATTATATTCTGTTTTTAATCCTGCAATTATAAACTGTTCCATTTTAATTCACCTTATTTTAAATAAGACATTGGATTAATACTCTTACCGTTCACCCTGATTTCAAAATGCAGGTGTGCACCCGTCACATATCCCGTTGCACCTATTTTGCCAATTGGTTGTCCACGGGATACCTTTTGTCCTGCTTTTACAACAAGTGAACCTTTCTTCATATGATAATAACGAGTCTGAACACCGTTGCCATGGTCAATTGTCACACTGTACCCCGCTGCACTTTTCCATCCTGACTGAACAACTGTTCCGCTTTCTGCTGCAACAACTGTGCATCCTGTACTTCCACCTGGTCGAACAATGTCAATTCCATCGTGCCAACCATCACCAAGGTTACGTCGTCCATAACCTGAAGAAACCTGATATGCTCCGATTGCAGGCCATACAAATCTCCCACCAAAAGACACTGCTCCACCTGAATCATATGGACTTCTCTTCGTTCCAATATGTATTTTTTCGCTCAGCGCCTCTTTAATTACTGTTCTTGAAACTTCTTTTGAAGAAACAGCAACACCACCGATATATGTTACAAGCTCTGTGACCTGTTCAACACCTTTTTGTCCTTTAGTAACTGTTCGTGAGTCACCAACATATAGAGTGTCTGTATTTATTTTGACGGTTTCAAACGGAATCTCAACCTCACGAGATTCTGTTTTTGTAGTCTGTACCTGAATGTATTTTTCTTCTGCCTGAATAAGAAGTGTCTGTCCTGCAGTTATGCCTTCTTTTATCGTAGGATTAATAGCAAGCAGCTTAGAAACCGTTGTCTCAAATTTTCCTGCAATCTGGGCAACTGTATCACCCTCCTGCACCGTATAATACTTTGCATCCTGCTTATTTGTTTTTAATTTCTGTTGCAAAAACGAAGCATCTTTAATGGTGTTTTCATTATCAGGATACAAACCTTGAACATAGTCGATATTTTCCACAAAACTTACAACAGCATTTTCTTCCCCTGTTTCGTTTTCTGATAAAATACTATCAAAAACACTCATTGCATCGGTTTCGTTCTTAACTGCACAGACAAACTCATCATTGATGTAAACGCCACAAGCTGTTCTTATTTTGCTTCCTGATTTTTTTATAAGTCTGTCACAGATTTCTGTCACGTTGTTTATCTGACTTCTTTTTACAGGAACAATTCTATACTCTGCTGAACTGATTACAACAGCCTCATAAGTATTATCGTCGTTTAATGTCACCAAATCCGAAGAAATATCCATACGGTCATATGCTAGCTGTCTTGCTTCCTTGTACACATTTTCATTCTGCACATAACCTATAACTTCGTCATTACAACTTACTTCAAGAGCAAAGTTTACGTTGCTCCAAAAAGCAATAACGTATATAACAACAGCAAGTGAAACTACAGGCAACACAATATTTCGTACATACACAAATGCACCTTTGTAACGGTTTACAGCCACCGAAATATAGTGACGCAACTGAGCTGTTTTTTTTATGCCCTTTCCTTCTCTTGATGTATATGAAAACGCCTTTTTAGCATCGGCAACAAGATTTTTAAATTCATCAACGCTCTTGTGGAAAGCGCTTAGTGCATGTTTGTTGATTACAATTGCCAAAGTGAAAATCAAGGTTGTTAAAGCCTTAACCGGCTTTAAAAGTAACGATAAAAGCCATCTGAAAAAGCGTTTGCCGTATCTTATAGTTTGAATTCCCACATAATAAATAGCATCATAAATCATACCAAGAAAATCCATTGCTTTTACCGCTCCTTTCCTAAAAAATCACACAATTACTCATAATAATCCATTTTCTATGCATTATATCACACACATCTCAAAAACGCAAGTTTATGCGTTTATTGACAATTTTTAGAGTATAAAAGCGCGTATTTTTTGTAAATATGGAGTTTACATTTTTCCTATTATATAGTATAATATTTTGTAATTATATTTAAAAAGAAATCAAAGGTGGACAAACTATGAAAAACTCTACTAAAAAATGGTTGAAAATCGGTACAGCCCTTGCTGTTCCTGCTGCTTTAACAGTTGCCGCAAAAAAGGCATATAATGAAGCCCGATATGGCGAAAAGAAAGCAAAAGATACTCTTCCATCTGCACAGGCAACTGACAAAGATTTGTCCGATGTTCACTTCACAGCACACAGAGGTCTTTCCTCAATTGTTCCTGAAAATACAATTGAAGCTTTTAAAGAGGCTGCAAAATATAACTATTATGCTCTTGAATGTGATGTTCACTGCACAACTGATGGTAAATGGGTTATTATCCATGATTATATGCTTCAGTCTATGGCGGACGAAAAAGGCGATGTTAAAAACTGGTCTTATGAGGACCTCAAAAAGGTAAAATTCACAAACGGTGCAAATATCGATAAATATCCAGATTCAAGCGTTTGTCTTGTTGAAGAATATATTGAAATCTGTAAAGAGGCAAACATCAAGCCTATGATTGAAGTTAAGGATAAGAGAATCAGTAAGGTTAAGAGTCTTCTTGATATTATCCGCGCTTACGACATTGAAGATGATGTTATTGTTATTTCATTCCACGCATCAGTTCTTCGTGAATTCAAACGACTTTCACCAAATATGGAACTTTGGCTTCTTATGCACGGTATTAAGGATGAAAAACTCCTTGAATGTATTGAAAACGGATTTGGTGTTGCTTTTGAGGCAAAACGTGCACTCAACAATCTTTCTATGATTCAAAAAATTCACGACAACAACCTTACAGCAGCTTGTTGGACAGTTGATACAGCAGATTTACTTAACACAATGCTTGAAAATGGTGTTAAGTACATTACAACAAACGCAATCATTCCTGAATAAAGAGGTTACATTAAATGACAAACTGCAAAAAAATTGCTGAACTTATATTTTCAGATGTGGACAAATCCACAGAATATTATGAGGAACTTTATCCTGTAAGAAACTTACCTGAAGGTGCAAGAGTAACAAGATTTGCTCCAAGCCCAACAGGATACCTCCACTTTGGTGGACTTTATGCAGGTTTTGCATCAAAACTCACTGCTGACACAACGGGTGGTGTCTTTATGCTCCGCATTGAAGATACTGATAAGAAACGAGAAGTCGAAGACGGTGTTACAGGAATTGTAACCGGTCTTGAGGCTTTTGGAGTTGCACCTGACGAAGGTGTTACAGGTTTTAATATTGAAAAAGGCAACTACGGACCTTATACACAGAGTCACCGTAGAGAAATTTATCGTGCTTTTGCTAAAAAGCTTATGGAAGAAGGCAAGGCTTATCCCTGCTTCTGCACTCCTGAAGAGCTTGATGAAATCAGAGCAAAGCAGGAAAATGAAGACATCAAAGGCTATTATGGTGCTTATGCTAAATGCCGTGACCTTACTGACGAAGAAATTATTGAAAAAGTTAATGCCGGTATTCCTTATACCGTAAGACTCCGTTCAACAGGTGATATTTCAAGAAAAATCAAATTTGAAGATATGATTAAAGGCAAAATTGAAATGAGTGAAAATGTGAATGACGTTGTTGTTTTAAAGGCAGACGGAATTCCAACTTACCACTTTGCTCATGCTGTTGACGACCACCTTATGCGTACAACTCACGTTGTCCGTGGTGACGAGTGGATTGCCTCTGTACCTGTACATATTGAGCTTTTCAGAGCATTAGGCAACAAGCCCCTTAAATATGCCCATATTGCACCGATTATGAAGGAAGAAAACGGTGGCAAGAGAAAGCTTTCAAAGAGAAAAGACCCTGAGGCAAATGTTTCATACTACATTGAAAAGGGTTATCCTGAGGCTTCTGTCAAAGAGTATATGCTTACAATTCTCAACTCAAACTTTGAGGAATGGAGAAAGGCAAACAAAACAGAAGATATTTCTAAATTTCCATTCAATCTTAAGAAGATGAGTGTTTCAGGTGCACTTTTTGATATGGTTAAGTTTAACGATGTATCAAAAAATGTTATTTCAGTAATGACTGCACAGCAGGTTTATGAACTTGTAGTTGAATGGGCAAAACATTATAACAACAACTTGTATAATCTCCTTGTTGCTGATAGTGAAAAAGCAACAGCAATTCTTAATATTGACAGAGATAATCCAAAACCAAGAAAAGATATTGCTTGTTGGGAAGAAGTTGAAAATTATGTTTCATTCTTCTACAACGAACTCTATATTCCTGATGCAACTCTCCCTGAACACATCAACGAGGAAGATGCTATAGAAATTCTTACAAAATATAAGGAAGTTTATTCTGCAAACGACAGTAAAGAAGAGTGGTTTAACAAAATCAAGGAACTTTGCACTGCTTGTGGATTTACTCCAAATGTTAAAGAATATAAACAGAACCCTGACGCTTTCAAAGGTCATGTTGGTGATGTTTCAACAGTTATCCGTATTGCAGTTACTTCTCGTACAAACACTCCTGATTTGTATTACATTATGCAGATTCTAGGTGTGGATGAAGTAATGAACAGAATTGATAACACAATAAATTCATATAAAGCATAAAGAGGCAAGACTATGGAAGAAGTAACAAAGATTTCAAATTTTATTCACGATTTTATTGATGAAGATTTGGAAAACGGTGTGTACAATAAAGTTCAGACTCGTTTTCCTCCTGAACCAAATGGTTATCTTCATATCGGTCATGCAAAGGCAATCTGCATTAACTTTGCAACAAGTAAAAAATACAAGGGTGAATGTAATCTTCGTCTTGATGACACTAACCCACAGAAAGAGGATACAGAATACGTTGATGCAATTAAAGAAGACATTGAGTGGCTTGGTTTCAAGTGGAACAAATGCCTTTTCGCATCAAGCTATTTCGATTTCATTTACGAATGTGCTGTAAAGCTTATTGAAAAAGGTCTGGCTTATGTTGACGACCTTTCTGCTGACGAAATCAGAGAGTATCGTGGAACACTTACTGAGCCGGGTAAAAACAGCCCTTACAGAGAAAGAAGCATCGAAGAAAATCTTGATTTGTTCAAGAGAATGACTGATGGTGAATTCCCTAACGGTGCAAGAGTTCTTCGTGCAAAGATTGATATGGCTGCCGCAAATATCAATATGCGTGACCCTGTTATTTACAGAATCGCTCACGTGCCACATCACCAGACAGGTGACAAATGGTGTGTTTACCCAATGTATGACTTTGCTCATCCATTGTCAGATGCAAAGGAAGGTGTTACACACTCTCTTTGCTCACTTGAGTTTGAAAACCACAGACCACTTTACGACTGGTTCTTACAGGCTCTTGATATCCCAACTCCTCCAAGACAGATTGAGTTTGCTCGTCTTAATCTTAATTACTGTCTCACAAGTAAGAGAAAGTGTTTAGCCCTTGTTAACGAAGGCATTGTTGACGGTTGGAACGACCCAAGAATGGCAACCCTCAGCGGTATGAGAAGACGTGGATACCCTGCAGCTGCAATTCGTAACTTTTGTGAAAAAATCGGTGTTTCAAAGGCTTACTCAGTTGTTGACTACGGCCTTTTGGAATCCTGTGTTCGTGATGAACTCAATGCAAACGCTCCAAGAGCAATGGCAGTGCTTCGCCCATTAAAAGTTGTTATTGATAACTATCCTGAGGGTCAGACAGAAACTCTCCAGGTTGAAATTCATCCGGACCACCCTGAAATGGGTACAAGAAAGGTTACTTTCGGCAAAACTCTTTATGTTGAGCAGGAAGACTTTATGATTGAACCTGTTAAAAAGTATTTCAGACTCTTCCCTGGTAACGAAGTTCGTCTTAAGAGTGCATATTTCGTTAAATGTGTTGGCTACGACACAGACGAAAACGGAAATGTTACTTGTGTTCACTGCACATATGACCCTGAAAGCCGTGGTGGTAATTCTCCTGACGGCAGAAAAGTTAAGGGCACTCTCCACTGGGTAAGTGAAGCAGACAGCTTTAAAGCAGAAGTTCGTCTTTACGACAGGCTTTTCAACAAAGAAAACCCATCAGACGAATCTGCAGGTGCATTTACAGAAAACCTTAACCCAGATTCACTTGTTATTCTTAAAGATTGCCTTATTGAAGGTGGCCTTAAAGACGGTCTTAAGGTTGGAGATACATTCCAATTTATGCGTCAGGGTTATTTCTGCGTAGATATTACCTCAACTAATGACAATGTTGTGTTCAATAGAACAGTACAACTCAACTCATCATGGGGAAAGTAAGGTGATAAAAATGAGCAAAACAAAACAACCTAAACCACTAAAGAAAAAAGAGAAACTTACAGGTTTCGATATTATGTACAAGGTTATTGCAATAATTATGGCAGTTGCAATGTTCCCTCTTTGCTACTTTACCACTATGGTTTATATCCAGATGGACCACACTCAGATAGCTGACCTCTGGGGCTCAATCACACAAAACAAAAACCCAGAATTAGGTATTACTTATGAGGAAGTCTCTCTTGCAAATCTCCCTGAACTTTTTGAAACACTCTCAAGTTTTGGTAGCAGTGATGCTTCTGTAAATATCTGGAGCTACGAACACTTCAGACCTGCATTAATCGCAGCTGGATTTCTTGCTTTAGCACTTGTGCTTGGTCTTGTAATTATCGGCTTTGTTATTTTCTCAAGAAACCTTAAAGTTGTTATCGGACTTTCTGCAGCAGGTTTTGTTTCAACAATTATTTCTCTCGGAATTTTCAACGAAGCATTTGCAAAACCAATTATCAACGGAGCAGTTTCTCTTTCTGAACTTCTTAAAGTTGATGGTATTATTGGCTCACTTGCATTACAGTATATCGGCAAAATAACTGCAATAAGCCCACGAGAAGCTTTCTTCTCTGTGATGTTTGTAATGTTAGGTATCTGCCTTTGGTCATTATGCGTTTTTCTCGTTAACTCAAGTGAAGAAAAAGAAAAGAAATCTATAAAAAAATAAAGATTACACAAAAAAAGCCTCACTTTTGTGAGGCTTTAATTTTTTTGTTTTTACTGAAATTTAAATTCTTCTATTGAAGTAAGTTCTTCTTCAACGGGAATTTCTTCATTTTCTTCCTCTTTAACAAGGTCCTGATAACTATATCCTTTTTCTCTTGATAAAAGTATAATCAAACCTGAAGCAAATGGAAACACACCACTAATGATTGTGTAAACTAACCCCTTCTGTTCGTCTGTTGATTCAAAAGTCTTGTAAAGTGAAATAAGATAACAAACCTTATAAATAACACAAGCAATTATAATTCCAGGAATAGCGAAAATGAATGGAACAAGTAATGTAAAGTTTTCTGGTGCATATATAAATAAGTCTAAGCCATATTTAATAAAATATGGAGCTAACATACCTACATATGAACCTATTGCTATAGTAACTGCCAACTTAATTACTGAAAACACAGGAAGTAAAATTCGTGTCTTTCTCTTGATTCCCCTTGTTTCATCATAGCTATCTGCTACTGCACCCATTGTCCAGTTACGGATAATTGGAACCCATATAAGCCAACTATTTTTGATGTTTCTTCTTTCTGCAAGTCTCATATAACCAATTGATGACATAACATAGTTGGCTAATACAATAAGCACAACTGTTGTTGCTGCAGCAGAGACAACACCGAGAAGACTTCCGAGAGTTGCTGTATCCATTGATGCCATTTTTAATCATCACCTTTTTTGATTTTGTTAATTTAATATATCATATTAGTATTGCTCTTGTCAAACGCTAGATTAGAAAATTAGCTGTTTTCCAGGTTTTTCTGTGACTGCATTTTAAGATATGCGTTGATAAAACCGTCAATATCTCCATCCATAACTGCATTTATGTTACCGTTTTCAAAGGATGTTCTGTGGTCCTTAGCAAGGGTATAAGGCATAAATACGTAAGAACGGATCTGACTACCCCATGCAATTTCCTTGTGGTCACCTTTGATATCCTCGATTTTTGCAAGATGCTCACGCTCTTTAATTTCAATAAGCTTTGATTTAAGCATAGTCATAGCAACTTCACGATTCTGATGCTGGCTTCGTTCAACCTGACAAGAAACCACGATGCCTGTTGGCTTATGTGTAAGACGAACAGCAGAAGATGTTTTGTTAACTTTCTGTCCACCTGCACCACTTGCACGATAAACTGCCATTTCTATATCGTCAGGATTGATGTCAACATTTGTGTCTTCATCAATTTCAGGCATTACCTCCAAAGATGCAAAGGATGTATGACGTCTGCCTGATGCATCAAAAGGAGAAACACGAACAAGGCGGTGAATACCTGCCTCACTCTTCATAAATCCGTAAGCATTTTCACCCTCAATAAGAATACAAGCTGATTTAAGCCCTGCTTCATCACCATCAAGATAGTCAAGTGTTGAAACCTTATATCCGTGACGTTCCCCCCAACGATTGTACATTCTGAAAAGCATCTGTGCCCAATCCTGAGCCTCAGTGCCACCTGCACCTGCGTGGAATGTGAGAATGGCATTCTTTGAGTCGTACTCACCTGTTAAAAGAGTTGCTAAAGTCTGTGAATCAAGGTCTTTTTCAAACTTGTCAACACCTAAAGTACACTCTTCAACAAGACTCTCGTCTTCTTCCTCGTCAGCAAGTTCAATCATCACAAGTGCATCTTCGTAATCTGTCTTAAGTTTTTCATAAGCAGAAACCTTATTTTTCAACACACTCGTTCTTTGTAAAACCTTCTGAGAATTCTGAATATCATCCCAGAAGCCTTCCTGAGCCTGTTGCTCTTCAAGGGTTGCTATTTCGCTTTTCATTTTCTCAAGACCCAAAGCCTCAGCAAGGTTAGAAAGTTCTTCCTCATGAGCAATAAGTCGTAATTTTAATTCCTCGAATTGAAGCATAAATAATCCTCACTTAATGTATTTTGATTAGTTTATTTGTCACTTGTCCTTTAAATAGGCATAGTATATATTAAGATTCCCGTTTATTATGAAAGAAGGTAGGTATTACCTTTTAAACAGCCTTTTTTCAAAACGGATTAAATATATTCTCAACTATTTTTTGCAACTTCAGGAGCGGATGTGTTTTGAATCGCCGAGATGAAAAGGTTACCATCCGTTTCTCGAAGTGTTATTTTAAGATATTTATCAGGAGAAGGAGCAACCATTTCTCCGTTTTCTGCCTGTGCCCAAGCATCACCAGCAAGACATGCAACTGTAACAACAACCGTGTCCGTAGATTTTTGGACATCCACAACATCAGGAGTATAAATAGGAGTAACACCCGTCAAAGGCACTGTGTAAATACCTGTAACTGAATCATATAAAAAGTCGATACCATAACCCTCGATATTTCCGTGTGTAGGTGTTATCTCGCTACCGAAAAGTTCAAAAAACTCTTTTTCAACCTCTGCTTTCGGAATGGCGAGTCCGTTTTCATTTGTCGGGAACTTATCCGGTGTATTGTCACTTTTAAGTAATGACCAAATTGATATCTCAATAAGCTCATTCATATCTGCCTTTGTAACATCGTCAAAAGTTGTTGGGTCAATATGAACAACTGGCACAAAATATGCCTCATACTGTTCATAATTCTTTGATTTTACAATGGCAGAATCAACAAGGTTAACTACTGAAACAAGCACTGTCACCAACCCTGTCAATGCTAATAGCACAACAATCAAGCCAACGGGGAAAGCCAGTTTTCTCTTTATATTTTTTGTTTTAGTGTTTTCAGCCATTTATCTCACCTGACCGTTACCATAAATTTTATACTTAAATGTATTCAGCTGAGGAAGTCCCAAAGGACCTCTTGCATGAAGTTTTTGGGTTGAAATACCGATTTCTGCACCAAACCCAAACTCTCCACCATCAGTAAATGCAGTACTTACATTATGGTAAACTGCTGCTGAATCAACTGAATTCATAAACTTTTCTGCATTTTCAAGATTTTCAGTAACAATACTCTCACTATGGTTTGTGGAGTATTTTCTTATATGTTCAATTGCCTCGTCAACTGAAGAAACAATCTTAACTGACATTTTGTAGTCAAGATATTCTGTTGCCCAATCTTCCTCTGTCGCTTTAATAATATCAGGACAGATAGCACAGGCAACATCATCACCATAAAGAATAACATTCTTTTCGTCAAGTTTTGTTTTGATTGCTATAAGGGCAAGTTCTGCAATATTCTTATGGATAAGGAGACTTTCTGCTGTGTTACAAACAGAAATTCTTCTTGTTTTTGCGTTGTTGACAATTTTTACTGCCATATCAATATCTGCAAACTCATCAACATAAACATGACAGTTTCCTGCGCCTGTTTCTATAACAGGTACTGTTGAATTCTGCACAACAGCATTGATAAGCTTTGCACTGCCACGGGGAATAAGAATATCGATATAATCATTCATTTTCATAAGTGCATTTGCACTTTCTCTTGAAGTGTCCCTTACCAATTCAACTATATCAGGGTTAAAACCCTCTTTTTCAATAGCATTTCTCATTACATCCATAATGGCTGAGTTAGAATTAAAAGCCTCTTTGCCACCACGAAGAATTGCTGTATTACCCGATTTTATTGCAAGAGCAGCAGCATCACTTGTAACATTTGGTCTTGCTTCGTAAATGATACCGATTACGCCCAAAGGAGTACTTACTCTCTGAATTTTCATACCGTTTGGTCTTTCGGTTTCCCAAAGAACTCTGCCAACAGGGTCAGGAAGACTGATTACACCCTCAACACCCTGTGCCATGTCCTCGATTCGGTCAGCATTCAGCATAAGTCGGTCTAAAAGTGACTCTGCCATACCGTTTTCTCTGCCTGTTTTAAGGTCCAGAGCATTTGCTTCCAAAATCTTGTCACAGTTTTCACGGAGAGCAGTTGCAATAGCTTTAAGTATTCTGTTTTTGTCTTCCGTTGATGCAACAGCCAAAGAAACTGATGCGTCTTTTACTCTTTTACCGATTTCTATGAGCATAAAATCACTTACCTTTAAAGAATGTACCGATTTGTTTTCCGTCAAGCGCCTTATATATGTCCGTAGGGTCTTCACCATTCATAACTATTGTGTCAATTCCTGCAGCCATAGTAATTTCTGCAGCATGGAGTTTTGTAACCATACCACCAGTGCCTAGAGTTGAACCTCTGCCACCTGCAATTTTATATAAATCTTCATCAATTTCTGTTACAAGAGGAATTAATTTTGCATCTTCGTTTTCATTTGGATTTGAGTCATAGAGTCCATCAATATCCGTGAGAATAATAAGTGCATCTGCATTTATAAGCTTTGCAACGATGGCTGAAAGGGAATCATTATCACCATAAACAATTTCTTCAACTGCAACGCTGTCGTTCTCATTTATAACTGGAATTGCACCGAAATCAAACAATTTGTTGAAGGTGTTAACAAGATTTTGTCTTCTCTCGTCATTCTCAACGTCGCTCTTAGTTATAAGCAATTGTCCTACAGTATGACCATATTCACCAAAAAGTTTGTCATACATAAACATCAATTCGCATTGACCGATTGTAGCTGCAGCCTGTTTACCTGCAGTGTCGGCAGGTTTTTCTTTAAGTCCTAATTTACCAACACCAACACCGATTGCACCACTTGTTACAAGCGCTACCTCAACTCCTGAATTGACAATATCGGAAAGCACACTTACCAACTTATGCATTCTTCTTATATTTGTTTTTCCAGTATTGTATGTAAGGGTTGATGTGCCAACCTTAACAACAATTCTTTTTACGTTCTTTAAAACAGCCATTATTCCTGCCTTCTTGCTTATAAAAGTTTAATCATAATATTTTATCATATATTTTTTGCTTTAACAACCATTTTATTGCATTTATATAAGTAACAAAATATTTTTATTCTCATACAATGGTACTGTCAGTTGATAATTTATGGGAGGAATTTCTATGTCAGAAAACAAAAACTGTACACCCACAAAAATAAAAGAAGCTGTCTGCATTGATACTAACCGAGTTTATGACTCCTGTGCTGACAAAGACTGTCTTGAAGATTTAAAAGTTTATTTTACAAATTCTGCGCAATGCATCATTGACCGAGCAACCAATGTCCGTTGCAGAGGTGCCGAAGTACTTAATGCCTTTATCGAAGTTGAAAGAGTTCCATTCAACAGAGGATACTATTCCGTTGATATTACTTATTATTTTAAAATCTGTCTTGATGTTTTCATGGGACACACTAATCCGCCTTGTTTGGTCGAAGGTCTTGCATCATTCTCAAAAAAATGTATTCTTTATGGCTCAGAAGGTAATGTAAAAGTGTTCTCATCTGAGTTTATCTGCAACGATATTGATGAACAGCTTGATATGGTCAGCACAAATCCAAAAGCTAAAGTTCAGACAGTTGACCCAATCTGTCTTGATGCGAAACTTCGCAATGCCAACGAATGTCACTCTTGCTACACCTGTTGCCAACCATCACGATTGCCACGATGTGTCTGCCGTTGCTTTGAAGGAGATTTCGACTGCTACGACGATGAACCTAAAAAGGCTGTTACTGTTACACTTGGAATATTCACCATTGTACAGCTTGAAAGAGATGTACAAATGCTTATTCCGGCTTATGATTTCTGTATTCCAAGCAGAGAATGTGCTTGCGACAATGAAAATCCTTGTGATGCGTTCAGAAGAATTCAATTCCCTATTGACGAATTCTTTCCACCAAAAGAAGGTTGCTTAAAAGACAGCTACAGACCAAATTGTGCTTGTGGTGATTAAATAAAAATTATAATTTATCGCTCTATTTCAATTGCACCTTCTTGGCTCCCTCTGACGAGGGAGCTGTCTGCGAAGCAGACTGAGGGAGAGATTTAGTGAACAGAAAAACTATATCCCTTCGTCAAAATCAAAGATTTTGCCGCCTCCCTCGTCAAAGGGAGGCGTTATAATTGCGTCGCAGACCCTTAATTACGAATTTCGAATTACGCATTACGAATTATCCCGATAACCTCCATTTCACACAACAACAAAGCCTCCACAAACAAGTGGAGGCTTTAAATATTAATTGATATTAGTCGTTGTTTCTTCTTCTGTTGAAACGACGATTGTTATCGCGTTTTTTCGGCTCTTCTTCGATTTCGTTTTCAGGAGTAAGACCCTTAACCTCGATAAGAGCATCGCGACGAGAAAGGTTAAGTCTGCCCTGGTCATCAATCTCAAGTACCTTTACAAGCACTGTGTCACCAACGTTAACAACATCTTCTACCTTTTCTGTACGCTTAACATCAAGACGGCTGATGTGAACAAGCCCTTCTTTACCTGGAGCGATTTCAACAAACGCACCGAAGCTCATAAGTCTTGTAACTACACCGTTGTAGATTGCACCGATTTCTGGGTCCTTTGCAATAAGTTCAACAATTGAAAGAGCACGTTTTGCATTGTCAAGGTCGATACCTGAAATGAATACACGTCCGTCTTCTTCAATGTCAATCTTAACTTCGCAGTCAGCCTGAATCTTCTGGATAACCTTACCCTGCTTACCGATAACATCACCGATTTTTTCAGGGTCAATCTTTGTTGAGAGCATTTTTGGAGCATATTTTGAAAGTTCTGCTCTTGGCTCAGAAATGCAAGGAAGCATAATTTCATCAAGGATATATTCTCTTGCTTTATGTGTCTTAGCAAAAGCTTCTTTGATGATTTCAGGTGTAAGACCATGAACTTTAAGGTCCATCTGAATAGCTGTGATACCTTTCTTTGTACCTGCAACTTTAAAGTCCATATCGCCATAGAAGTCCTCAAGACCCTGAATATCAACCATTGTCATAAAGTCACCGTAAACACCTTCATCACCTGTGATAAGACCACAAGAGATACCTGCAACAGGAGCTTTGATTGGAACACCAGCTGCCATAAGAGCAAGTGTTGAACCACAGATTGAACCTTGGGAAGTTGAACCGTTTGAAGAAAGAACTTCTGATACAACACGGATAGCATATGGGAATTCATCAACTGATGGGATAACCGGAACAAGAGCTTTTTCTGCAAGCGCACCATGACCGATTTCTCTTCGACCTGGTCCACGAGATGGCTTTGTTTCACCAACTGAGTATGATGGGAAGTTGTAGTGGTGGATATATCTCTTTTCTGTCTGCTCATCAAGACCGTCAAGCTGCTGTGAATCCCCCATAGGTCCGAGAGTTGCGATTGAAAGAACCTGAGTCTGACCACGAGTGAACATACCTGAACCGTGAGCACGAGTGATAAGGTCAATTTCAGCATTAAGAGGACGGATTTCATCAATTCCACGACCATCTACACGCTTGTGTTCATCCTTAAGCCAAGCACGAACAACGTGCTTCTGAACAAGATACATAATCTCGTCAAGCTTAGCTTCGTTGCCTTCAAATCTTTCGTCAAACTTTTCGTGAACTGCTTCATAAATTGGAAGAAGAGCTTCGTCACGAACAAGCTTGTCGTCTGTATCAAGCGCTTTCTTAACATCTTCAATGCAGAAAGCTTCGATTTCTGCCATAATTTCTGGGTCTGGGTCAGATGATTCATAAGCAAACTTTGGCTTACCAACTTCTTCAACAATACCCTGAATGAATTTAACAATTTTCTGGTTTTCAGCGTGGCCTGCCATGATAGCATCAAACATTGTATCGTCGTCGATTTCGTTTGCACCTGCTTCAATCATAGCAACAAGGTCAGCAGTAGAAGCAACTGTTAAAACAAGGTCTGACTTTGCTCTTTCCTCAAGATTTGGGTTGATAACGATTTTGCCTTCAACAAGACCAACGTTAACACCTGAAACAGGGCCATCCCATGGAATATCAGAAATTGCGATTGCTGCTGAAACACCAATCATAGCAGTGATTTCAGGTGAGCAGTCAGGGTCAACTGACATTACAGTTGCAACAACTGAACAGTCGTTTCTAAGGTCTTTTGGGAAAAGTGGACGAATAGGTCTGTCGATACAACGTGATGTAAGGATAGCCTTTTCACTTGCTCTGCCTTCTCTTCTCTGGAAAGAACCAGGAATGCGACCTACTGAGTACATTTTTTCTTCATAGTCAACTGAGAGAGGGAAGAAATCAACACCTTCTCTTGGTTTTGCAGAAGCTGTTACTGTACAAAGAACTTCTGTTTCACCGTAACGAGCAAGGATAGCTGCATTAGCAAGACCAGCCATTTTGCCGGTTTCAAGAGTCAATTTTCTACCTGCGAGTTCGGTTTCCCAAACTTTAAAATTCTTGAAAAACATAATTTTTACCTTCCTTATTTTATATTTCACAAGGCAAAAATCTGTTTAGCAATAAATACAATCTTCAATTTCTTGAGGACTCTATTTACCGCTAAATTGGAGATTTTCTGCCTTGTAATCAACTACCTTTAAAAGCATTTTAAGGCAGATAAGATGAAACTTATCTGCCTTAATTTGTTTTGATTACTTACGAAGACCAAGTCTTGCAACGATTGCACGGTATCTTTCGATATCCTTCTTCTGAAGGTATGCGAGAAGATTTCTTCTGCGACCAACCATCTTAAGAAGACCACGACGTGAGTGATGGTCCTTCTTGTTAACCTTAAGGTGCTCAGTTAAATCGTTAATTCTCTTTGTGAGAACAGCAATCTGAACCTCAGGAGAACCTGTGTCGCCTTCGTGAGCAGCGTATTCAGCCATGATAGCCTGTTTTTCTGCCTGTGTCATTGTCATTTCACCTCATTTAAAATATTTATGCTCAAATGCCCCAGATGAAAGTAGGTGAGTGCCGTTTCGGCTTACTCAATCACCCGAGTACACAGAGATAGCCTTGATAGTATATCACAAGATTTTTCAAAAATCAAGTATTTTTTTCTAATTCAGGATAACGCCACTTTGCTGAGAGTTTGTCACAGTTGAATCTTTGTTGAAATATGCCTCATAAACTTCTGCAACATAATTGCCGAGACCACCTGATGTAACATTTTCAATAGCGATAACAACCGCGATTTGTGGGTCATTTGCCGGTGCAAAGGAAATCATAAAACCATTGGTATATTCAACATATACATCTCCTACTTTTTTCTTCGCTTGAGCAGTACCTGTCTTTGACGCAACACTGAACCCTAAGTTTTGGAAAGCACTGACTGTATTAGCCATGGAAACCATACCTCTTCGCACTGCCATAATCGATTCCTGTGACGCAGTAACTTTGCTCAATTCAATAGGTTCTGCCTCGTAATAAGTTTCTGAATAATCAAAGGATTTTATACTCTTAACAAAATGTGCCTTATATTTTGTTCCACCATTTGCCAATGTTGAAACATAGGCACAAAGCTGAATTGGTGTGAAAAGGTTGTCCGACTGACCGATAGCTGCCTGAACAGTATTACCGGGATACCAGATTCCACCCTGTGCTTCTCTGTTTTCTTTACTTGCTGCCTGACCTTTTGCCTCGGTCAATTCAACACCTGTTTTCTGCCCTAAACCAAACATAGTAAAATACTGATTGATTTTTGCAATGCCAAGCATTCTACCTACTTCATAGAAGTATGTGTTACAAGAATAAGTAATCGCCTTATTAAGCGTCATATAACTTCCGCCGTGGTCGCCCAAGCCCATACAATTAAGAGGTAAATCCTTAAAATATGTGTAAGTAAGATTACAGAGAATTCCTGACTCTTCTGTTACAATGCCTTCTTCAAGACCTGCTATACCCACTATAGGTTTTACTGTAGAACCCGGAGCATAAGTGCTTCTGAGTGCTCTGTTCCACAAAGGCGCACCTTTATCCTTATTGAGCTCAACTATATTTTCTTTATATGTTGACAAGTCATATGATGGATATGATGCACAAGCGAGAACAGAAAAATCATTGACATCCATAACCACGATACTTCCTGCTGTTGATACATGTTCAGACTCTTTTGTACTATCAATTTTGGACGATAGGATATTCTGTACTTTTTTCTGAAAATCACCATCAATAGTCAAAATAACATTGTTCCCGTTTATAGGTTGTGTTGTTATTGTGTCTGTTTTTGTGCCATCCGAATTTGTAGAAGTTGTGAGAATACCGTTTGTACCCCTGAGTTCTTCCTCGAGAGCACTTTCTATACCGAATTTGCCGATTTTATCCGTCATTCCATAAGCACGAAGCTTCATAACTTTGAGTTCTTCTTCGGTTAATCCCTCTGCTTTGATAGCCTCTTGATATTTTTCCGTAACTGCATCATATTCTTCGGCACTGATAGAATCATAAAAGCCGATAATATGTGGTGCGATTGTTCCGTCATAATAGGCACGTCCTGTATCAACTCTGACTTCAATGCCCTTGAAAAATCTGCTTTGCTCCTTAATATATGAAACCAACTCTATCGGAACATTCTCTGCTATTGTAAAAGGATTGTTGACAGAAAATGCAGCCTTAACCATAGCGATATAAACCGATGAAACACGTAAAGCTTCTTCTGTTGACATGTTTTCCAGACTGTAATATTCACATAAAGCGTCAAAGCAATTTTTAGCTGACGCATACTTGTTTAAATTCAAATAGTCCTTCTTGAATATAAATTTCTTAAGGCTTTCACTATCCTCTTTATATACAATTTCTCCATTTTCCATTTCCAATGGTGTAAGAGAATTAAACTCAACAAGATATTGGTCAAAAATCTTTAATAATTCAAGAACTATTTCGTTTCGTTCTTTTTTATGAGAACTCTTAGGGAAATACGAAGCATCTACAAAAATCGAATTAGAACTTGTATTGTATGCAAGTGCTTTTCCATTAGCGTCAAGGATTTCTCCACGCAATGCCTCAATTTTCGTATTGGCAGAAGAAAGGTACAGGTTTTTTGATGAATAATCATCCCTCATCAAAACCTGTATTCTGAAAAGGTCGGCAGCAAAAAATGAAAAAACGAACAAAATAGCAGAAATAAAAGCTGTTGTTCTTATTTTAAAGCTATATGGCTTTTTCATTCTCTCACCGTCCTTTCGTTTTAACAAATCAAATTAATACTCCGTATAATCATAGGAGAATTTTCTGTAAACTGTCCTTATAAGAATATACCATAACGGAGTCAGTAGCAGACTATATATAGTCATCGGCAGATAATATCTGAAAAACATCAGCACTCCACCGTCTATGCCTCTTGCTGCAATAAAAAAAATAACATAAGTAATTACATAAATAAGAGTTATTCCGGAATTCATAATGATATAGGTTACAATGTTGTTTCTCATCAGAATTCTCAGCAAAACTCCACACACAGCACACGCAGCCATCAGATAAAAGGCATTATAACCATCTGCAGCAACAGTAACAGTATCCCACAATACTCCTGCTAAAAAGCCTGCACAAGCACCGATTATTTCACCCTCAAACATAGAGATACAAACTGCAACGGATATAAGCAAAATAGGTCTTACGGATGCAATCTGCGGGAATATGCAGACAGTATTCTGGAATAAATGTGCCATTAGAATTATAAAAGCATAAATTAAATATCGCTTTGTTTTTATTTTTGTCTGAACAGTCATAATCGTTTACTCTTTCTCAAAGGCCGTAATAACAAAGCAGTCGTGAATTTCTTTTGAGTTAACTGTCGGTTCAATTATTGCATACGCTGAGAGGTCAGTTTCACTTTTCTTAACCTCAGTTACAGTACCAACTATAAGGTCTTTTGGAAAAATTCCACCTGTTCCAGATGTGCAAACAATACCACCTTGTGAAATAGCTGTATCAGTACCAAGTCCAGCAAGTTTGCACTTTCCACCAACTGAAAGGTTAAAATCTGCTGATACATAGCCCAATTCACCTGTTCTGATTTCATAAGCCGCCACATTTACCGATGGGTCGAAAACAGAACGAACAACAGCAGTTGTCGGGGTAACTTCTGTCACGACACCTATGAGGTACTCTCCCAGAATTACTGCATCATTAACCTTTACACCATCCTTGGTGCCTTGGTCAACAGTAAAAGAGCCAAAAAGTTCAGCCGAATCTCTACCAATTATTGTTGCATGAACCCATGTGTAATCGGGATTCTTTTCACGGATATCAAGGAACTCTTCGTATGTTGCTAATTGTTTTTTAGTCTTTTCATAATCTACCAACATTTTTTGATACTCTGCAACTTGTCCCTCAAGCTCAGCTACTCGGTCCTGATATGATTTTGACGAAATAAAGCCACCTGACAAAGCATCAAATTTTGCAGAAAAATATGATGCCACATCCTGTAATGGTGATGTGATTACACTGACAACATTTGTCAAAGGCGATGTTGACGTTGCAGTAAGTGTTGCAAGAATTGATGCTGATAGAAGCACCACTACAACGGTAATCAACACTTTAAATGTTGTGCTTTTAAAAAAATTGTTCATTTAAATCTCTCAAATCTTTTTAAATATTGCCCTTTTCAAGACATACACCCATACCTGCTGCAACACAATCCATAGGGTCAACAGCAACATGAACAGGAATTTTTGTTTCTTTTGAAATAAGTTTATCCATTTCTCGGAGCAACGCTCCACCCCCTGTGAGCATAATACCATTATCAACAATATCAGCAAGTAACTCTGGTGGTGTTTTCTCAAGAGTTGAACGAACTGCTGCAAGAATCTGTGCGATAGGTTCACTCAATGCCTCTCTGACATCTTCTGATGTGATTTCAACATTTCTCGGCAAACCATTTAAAAGGTCTCTGCCTCGAACATCCATTGCACCCTCACCATCATAGCTCATTGCTGAGCCGATTTTAATTTTGATTTCTTCTGCAGTTCTTTCACCGATAAGTACATTGTGCTTTTTGCGTATGTACTCAATAATAGCCTCGTCAAAGTCATCACCTGCAATTCGGCATGATTTTGCTGTAACAATATCACGGTAAGAAACAACTGCAACTTCTGTTGTTCCTCCGCCTATATCAACAATCATACTTCCCACTGCTTCAGTAACAGGCAATCCTACACCAATAGCAGCAGCCAAAGGCTTGTGAATAAGCGAAGCATATTTTGCACCAGCGTCTCTGGCCGCATCATGAACTGCTTTTCTTTCAACCTCTGTAATGCCTGATGGAACACATATAAGAACTCTTGCTCTTGCAAACGGTGTTTTATTTATTACCTTTTTGATAAATACTTTAAGCATATCGGAGGTAATTTCCGAATTTATAATAACGCCATCTTTCAACGGCTTAACTGCTGTAATTGAACCGGGTGTTCTTCCTATCATTTCTTTTGCTTCATTACCTACAGCAACAACTGTTGGTGGGTCAGCTTTTTCGTTAACTGCAACAACTGAAGGCTCACGAAGAACAATTCCTTTTCCTTTAAGATATACTATTGTGTTGGCTGTTCCCAAGTCGATACCGATATCTTGTGCGAATAACATTTCAACATCTCCTAATTTATATACAATAATAAAACATAGATAATCTATTTTATTATAACAAAACTGCAGATATTATACAATACCCGCAGTTGAAAAAACGTAATTTTTTAAAAAAAGAAAACGCCCATCCTTTTGGACAGACGTTTTATCTTATGTCGGCATTACCTATTTTCCCGGGCCGCTTCCAGCCAAGTATCTTCGGCGCAAATGAGCTTAACTACTGTGTTCGGGATGGGAACAGGTGGACCCTCATCGCAATCAACACCGACTCACGAAACACTTTATCTCGTGAACGCAAGAGATATTCTAACAGAAGAAACTACAAAATGCAAGTGTTTTTTTCACTTTTTTTCATTTTTTACATTTTAACCAAAATAATTATAAAATCGCATATACAATAAGTGAAAATATACAACTAAGTCAATAAATGAGCAGAGCTCAGAATAACCTCACTCTGCTCAATAGTTTTTATTAAAACGCTTTTGACAAATCAAGAATTACACATTCTCTGCCACGATTCGGGTCTGGCAACATATACATAATAGTATTGTTATTTATGAAAGAAAGATTCTTGGACAAGTTATTAACATTTGAATAGTTATCTTCAAGATATTTCGCAACTTCACCTGTCTGAAGGTCAAAGATATGCACCTGATAGTCCATAATATTATCCATTAATCCCATAACCACAAGATATTTTCCATCAGGACTAACCTTTATAAGCTCAGGAGATGTCATTTTATAACCCACAAGAAGAGTTTCCTTACCTGTCTTAAGGTTATAAAGAACACCTTTTTCTTTATCAAGAATATACTCATCAGCAAAAACGCATCTGTTTGTTGAACCTGTAAACTGTAAAACAACAGATTCCTTGCCGTTTTCATAGCGATACACATTGAAACCTGAATTTGTATATCTCATGAAAACTACAGCATTACCATCAACAATCAACTTTTTGTTTACAATACCTTTGATTACTACAGCTTCTTTTGCTCCGTTTTTAATAAAGATATCATCTTTTCCGGAACCTGATTCATAGTATCTTGCAGAAAGGAAAGGAATTGCACTACCTGTTGCGTTATAGCCTTCCTGAGTCAAAACGCCAAAATCAGCAACATAAGCACCAGTAGTCGGGTCAATTGTACGAGAACCAACACTTATAAATCTGGAACATTTTCCTGATGTTAAATCAACTGTATAGCTTTCTGTCCACATATCAACATCTTTTTCCAAATCTGCAGCTGTTGCAACATTTGCTAAAAGAAGTGCCTTTCCATTAGAAGCATACGCTTTTGGGAGGTTTGTGAGTTTGAACAGAACAAGCTTCACATTGTACAGTTTTACATTTGGGTGTTGGTCAGGTCTAAATAAACCTATACCAAAAATATCGTCTCCGACTTTTACATAGTCAATGTTAATTGGCAATTTTGCAGGACCAAAGTCAACTGTTGTTGAAAGTGTTCCTGTTGTTTTTACCGGTACCATTCTTGAATCTCTGTACTGATAGTACTGAATACCATAATCGGATGAGAACTGATAAAAAATACTTGGAATCTCGGATTGAACATAGTTCCTTAAAGCGCCTTCACGAGAAACCTGAATATTAGCAAGGTCCTGCTCAGCGATTGTTGTCTGTTCTCCATCTACAGTTGGGTCATTGTTCTTTGGGAAATATTTTACAACAACGAAAGTAAGAGCAAGAACAACTGCTACCATTGCCAATATGATAGTTAAATAGTCTTTCTTTGTTACAGGCTCTGCCAACTCTGCCTTTTCTTTTTTCTCTTTTGGTGCTTTTGATTCTTTCACCTTTTTTTGCTTTTTGGGTTTTTCTTCTGCAACCGGTTCCGAAACTGTTTGTGTGCTTTTCGCTATTTCTTCTGCTTTCGGTTCTTCCTGAATAATTATTTCAGGTTTCACCTCTTCATCAACTTTTGTTTCTTCATCCTTTTTTTCCACGTTGACCTTCTGTGTTTCCAAAGGTGTAACAATCACTGGTACTTCTGCACCTTGAATGGGTTCTTCCTTTTCAAGAACACCATTTACAATATCGTCAATTTCTTCACTGCCTTTGAATTTGTATTCGAAAAACTGTTTTGATTCAAAAACCTCTTGATCCTCAACAACATCTTCCTTTAAAGTGCTTTTCTCATCAGAGAACTCCATAGCATACACATCTTCAGGCAAATGAACATCATTATCTTGTGGCTCAACCTCAACAACAGGTTCTGTTGTTTCCTGAGTTTCATTTTCCAGTTCTTCGTCTGCCTTTACAACTTTATATTTTTCGAAAAGTGATTCTTTATTACTCAAAAATAGCACCTCCATAAAAAGTGTATATTCATTATACATTCTTTATCTTTTTATTGCAACAAAAAATGGGGTAGAAAATTTTCCACCCCATAAATTTTATTATTTAGCTGAATTAAGTGCTTCGAAATTTTCTTTATTTGATTTATAAAGTTTCTTGAACACTTCGAAATTCTTATCGTAAACTGCCTTATTTTCCTTATTAGGAATGTATGTATTCACAGCAGGAATAAGCTTCTTTGCATCCTGAACACTAGAGATGATACCGGCATTAACCGCAATAAGCACAGCAGCACCAACAGCACCAACGTTCTGAGGACTAGCAACAGTTTCAATTACTCTGCCTGTACAGTCAGCAAGAATCTGACTTGTTACTTTTGAGAGAGCTCCACCACCTACAAAACGAACTGTATTTGATGTTTTAACTTTCTTATCCTGAGTTTCGATAAACCAACGAAGATGGAAGCAAACACCCTCAACAACTGCTCTGATAAGTTCAGTTTTCCCTGTATCAAGGCCGATGTTGAAGAACATTCCTCTTGAGTTAGGGTCTTCAAATGGGCAACGATTACCATGAAGCCATGGTGTAAAGATAACTCCACCACTTCCTGCAGGAATAGAATCCACAACAGCCATCATATAGTCATAAAGGTTTGTGTAAACAACTTCACGGTCAGCGTCCTTAAGTTTAAGGTCGTGCTGCTTGTCGAGATAAAGGTCGATTTCATCAAGTGCAAGATGGTCTTTAACCCATTCAACACACTTACCTGCTGTTTCAAGCTCTGCAAAGTAGTTATAAATACCATCAGCAGCACCAACAACTGCAGCAATCATAGCACTTGCGTCAACAATACTCTTGTCAACAACAGTTGAAACCCAACCTGATGTACCCTGATAAATATGAGTGTCACCAAGTCCTGTTGCACCCGCACCAACGCCGATAAGTGTAGCGTCACCACCGCCACCGAAAACAGCAATTCCTGGAACAAGGCCAAGCTCTTCTGCCTGTTTTTCACGAAGAACACCGATTTTATCAGTACAGTCAACAATCTTTGCAAGATGGTCCATGTTAACACCTAAAAGCTTGCAGATCGTTGAACTCCAGCACTTCTTATTAATATCATAAATCAACGCGCCGAAAGCAGAATCCTTTGTCATAACAAATTCCCCTGTCATACGGCAGATAAGATATTCTTTAACATCGAGCCACTTGTGCACTCTCTTGAAGTTTTCAGGCTCGTTAGCTTCGGTCCACTTATATTTCCATACAGGGTCTTTAACACTGGCAGCAACCGCACCTGTAATTGCAAGTGATGGAAGAAGTTTGAAAATATTTGCACCTGCAACCTGTGGACCATAAGCAATACCTTTTTTAAGTTCTTCTGTTGCACGCTGATCCATATAGCTGAATGCACGACGAACATGATTTCCATCCTTATCAACAAGAACTAAACCCTGCATCTGTGAGCAGAATGAAATACCATAGATTTCTTTAGGGTCAACCCCTGATTCAGCGATAACTTTTTTTGATGTTGAACACATTGCCTGCCACCATTCGTCAGGGTCCTGTTCAGCTCCACCATTAGGCATAATATAAAGATTATAGCCCTCACTTGCTGCTGAAATAAGTTCAATTGTCTTGCCTATCTTAAATAAACAAGTTTTAACACCGGTTGTACCTATGTCAAACGCAAGAGCATAAATTTCTTTTTCCATTTCTCTTTCTCCTTAAATATTTTTCAATATTTATAATATGTAGTTAGTTTATCACAACTAAATATTTTTGTACAGTATTTATTTTGAAAGCTTTTTCATTTCTTTCCCAAACACAAAGAAAAACACAATTGAAGCAGTCATAATTGATATTGCATCGGACACAGGTTCTGCAAGAAATACTGCAAAAACCTTATTTTCAAAGAAGTTTGGCAGAATGTATATAAGTGGTACTAACAGTATAACCTTTCGCAAACAGGCAATAAAAAGTGATGCTTTTGCCTTTCCGAGAGCGATAAAGGTCTGTTGTACTGCCATTTGTATTCCAAAGAACACCATTGCACAACCATAAAGACGAATTGTCCATGTAGCAGTTTCCACAAGTTGTGGGTTGTCGTTGAATATTCCGATAAAGAATTGTGGGAATACTTCAATTGCCATACCAAATGCAAACACATAACCAAAGCAGATAAGCAAAAATGCTTTGAATGCCTGTTTTACTCTGTCTGCATTTTTTGCTCCGTAGTTATAACTGATTATAGGCTGTGCGCCCTGACCTATACCCTGTGCAGGCACCCAAGCCATCTGGAAAACTGTTGTGCATATAGTCATTGCACCAACAGCAATATCCCCACCATATTTCTGTAATGATGAATTAAATGCCACATTGATTACAGCCTCTGTTGCATTCATAATAAATGGTGAAATACCCAACGCGAATATAGGTAAAAGAATTTTTGCTGATGGCAAAAGATTCTCTTTTCTTATTTTAAGTTTTGTTTTTTTGCCGAGCAAGAAGCATAATACCCATACCGCTGAAACTGCCTGAGAAATAATTGTTGCAATAGCAGCACCACTGACACCCATATCAAAAGCAAAAATAAATATAGGGTCAAGAATAATATTACAGATTGCGCCAATCAACACTGTTGCCATACTGATTTTTGTAAAACCCTGTGTTGTAATAAACATGTTAAGACCAAGGCTAATCATAACAAAAATTGAACCTGCAGAATAAATCTGCATATATGGAAGTGCATATATAATTGTGCTTTCGCTTGCACCAAAAAGCATTAAAAGTTTTTCACCAAAAAGCAAAAATGAAACTGTCAATATAATTGCGAATGAAATCAGCATTACAAAACAGTTACCGAGAATCTTTTCTGCCTTTTTAACATCACCCTTACCCATTTCAATAGCAGCGTGTGGTGCACCACCCTGAGCTACAAGCATTGTAAATGCAGAAATCAGCGAAATAACGGGAAAACAAAGTCCCACACCTGTAATCGCCATTGTTCCCACATCTTCCATATGACCAATATAAACTCTGTCAACAATGTTATAAAGAAGATTTACTATCTGCGCTAAAATTGCAGGAACGCTTAATTTGATTATTAAACTCCACACGGGAGCATTTTCTAACTGTGCAGAAATATCAGCTTTTTTCTCCATTTTCTCACCTAATCATTCCTTGATACCTTTCAAGATATTCCCCAATTTCCTTTTCGTTTACATATTCCGTTAAACAACCAATGCCTGTAACACACTTGCCACCAGTAATATTGCCTGCTAAAATGCACTTTCTAAAATCAAAATCATTGTAAAGACCATAAATAAAACCTGCAAGGAAAGCATCCCCTGCACCAGTTGCATCAAAACATTTGAACTCATCAATATTATCGATTATAAAATAGTCTCCATCAAACCCTGCACAGCCGAATTTTCCGAGTTTCACAATAGGTTTAGGGAAATACTCACCTAAGATTTTAAGTGCTTCCTTGTAATCTTTTGTACCAGTAAGTTTTTCAGTTTCATCAATATTTGGGGTGTAATAGTCTGCAATTTCTATTAAGTCCTTGTGTTTTGCAAAAGACATATCCTCACTATATCCTGTATCGAGGACAAGTATTGTACCGTCTTTCTTAAGTTCCTTATATACAGGGATAATTGTTTCCTGCATTGCAACAACTTTTGCACCTTTAAGAGAATTATAAATTTTCTCGAGCATTTCATCCGAATAAGTTTCTGTTCCACCATAGGACACAAAAGTCCTGTCCGTATCAGTAATAATAGCTGATGTAACATTCAGCGGATAATTTGTACTTTCAAAAATTTCATATTTTGTGCCACTTTTATCAAGTTCATCCTTTGCAAACTGAGAGAACATGTCGTCACCTAAAAAAGTGCCGATTTTCGCAGGAACACCTAAACGAGAACAGTTTATCATTGTTGCAGGCAATCCACCACCAAGGCAAACCCTGAAATCCTTTGAGTAAATCTCTTCACCCTCATTTGGAATTCTCGGCATACCTGAATAGAGCAAGTCAATATTCAGTTTTCCGAAAGCCGCAACAAAACTCATTTCCATTCTCCAGTAAAATCTTTGTTTAACTCAATATATTCATCAACAAGCTTTTCAGCAAGGGAATATGACCCCACCAATGGGTGCAAATACAAACAGTCAACAGCGCTCTCTCTGTCACAATTTATAATCGCCTTTGATGCAAGTCGCTCGTATGCCTTGACTCTTGTTATAATCTCTTTATTTTCAAAAGGTATATCACCTATCTGAATTGGTGTTACTTTTCCATCCTTTATTTCGCAGGAAACTTCAACAGTATCGTTTTCGAAAAGAAAATCCAAAGCCCTGTTTTCATTTGGCACACATGCGATAACCTTTTTATCGCTTTTACCATTTTTTGCATCGATAATTCCAAGTGCAACACCTGCATAACCACCATCATCCGGTGCATACATATCAAAATGCCATGTGGAATTTCTCTTTTCTCCTGTTTCACTTGCCATATATGAACTTTCACGAAGACCATAATAATAGTCAAATATTTCAAGTGCTTTTTCAAATTCTTTTTCAATATCTATTTGTGACAATTCTTCTGTCATTTTTTTGTTGATATCAGCAATCTGCTCACCACGTGTCATTGGTGCATTAAGAATATTTTCAACTGCCTGTTCACGATTATAGAAATAATACATATACTCGTTTGGAACATACTGTTTTTTCATCAAAAAGTTTTTGCTGAAATATCTTAAATCAGTCTTTTTATAAGCCTCATCGTCACTTACAATTTTACTCGTAATATCAACACCATCAGCCTTGATATATTTAAAGAAAGACAAGTGGTTAAGACCATAGCAAACTGCATCAAGGTAGTTTTCAGAATAGCCGTATAATTCCTCAAACCTTCTCAACATTCCACTTGGTGCATCACATATACCATAAGTAAAGTCATATCCCATATCACGAAGAGTCTGGGACACAACCCCTGCTGGATTTGTAAAATTAAAAACCATTGCATTAGGTTTTGCGTACTGCTTTACAAGTTCACAATACTCTTTAAGGGCAGGAATACTTCTCATTGCAAAGGAAAATCCTGCTGCACCTGTTGTTTCCTGACCAAGAATTCCCATGTTAAGAGCAATTCGCTCATCACGACAGCGCATTCGGTCTCCACCTGCACGAATAGTTGTAATCACATAATCTGCTTCGGCAATTGCTTCTTTCGAATCCGTTGTCAAAGTAAATTTCAAAGCAGGACAAAGACGGCGAGAGACCTCTCTCGCCATCTTGCCGTAAATATTCAGTTTCTTTTCGTTGTTATCCATAAAGACAAGGTCAGTAATCCCCATCTTTTCGGCTCTACCCGCAATACTTTTAGCCAAAAACATTGAACGGACTCCACCACCGCCGATAACTGCCAACTTCATATAGCTTTCTCCTAAAACTAAAATAGAACATCAGCGACCACTGATAAAATTGTGGTGTATGAATTGGCGAGGAAAAATCTTAACCAACAAGGCATATACCAAAAATTGTAATCAGTGGTTGCACAAATTAAAGCACGTCGAATACGTTACTTTCGCCTGTTGTAAGGTTCATTGTAAGACTCTTATCAACACCATTCTCTGTAAAGTCAAGACGGATTACATCCTCACCTACAAATTCTGCCATGTTAACCTTATATGCCTTATCTTTGAAGAAATCCTTCAAGTGTTCAATTCTATTATCATCAAAGTCACCTGCGTTATCAGAAACAAAGAGAACGTTTCCGCAAACGCTGTTGACTTTACCATGGAGAAGTTTCTGTTCCCAGTTGTAACCGATATTGATATCACGAAGGAAGAAAACATCAGGGTCATTACAGAATGCTCTACCGTCAAGGTGATTACGGAAAATTGTGTTTGTAATTGCATTCTGTGATGATGGGATTTCAGCATTGAATCTGATACCTGTTACGATTGAGTTGATGTTAAGGCTCTTCTTAAGTTCAAATCTCCAGTTCTTGTTTACATCACAAGAGATACGACAAGCATCAAAGATACCCATACAAGCACCAAGAGGTACACCACAACCAAGAATCCACTTGTCACCACAAGCTTCACGAAGTAAATCAACACCGTCACACATGATTTCACCACGAGTTTTGCCATTTCTTGGTTCAATACACTGGCTGTAAAGGAAGTCGAGTTTTACCATATCATATCCCCATACATTGAGGATTGTGTCAAAGAACTTCTTAATATATGCACGAACTTCAGGATTGTAAATATCGAGTGTATATGCACCACCCCACCCCTGACAGCCAAGCATCTTTTTGCCTGTTTCGTTCCATCTGATAAGCCAGTCAGGATGTTTTTTAGCAATCATTGATGAACGCTGTGCAGAGAAAGGAGCAACCCAGATACCTGCTTTATAACCCTTCTTATGAATCTCATCAGCGATATACTTCATACCTTTAGGGAATTTTTTGTGGTCAGTAACAAGCCAGTCACCAACCGCGTGCTGATAACCGTCGTCAACTTGGAAAATGTTAACCTCTTCACTTGCTCTATCAAGACCATTAAGGTCACGGATGATAATATTCTCGTTGATATTTTGGAAATAGTTATACCATGATGTGTAACCTGAAAGATGTTTGATTGCAGGTTTCTTGCATCCAACAAAGTCAAAGAAATATTTATCCATAACCTCATCCATATTACCTTCGATAACAGCAAGGTCGAACATTACATATTCCTGACCTGCTTTAAGACGAAGACCCTCAACATCCTTAGTAATGCTGAATTCTCCTCCGTTCATATCAACCTCAAAGACTGTGAAGCCCTGACGTTCACTCTTTGAACCATAGAGTTTGATTTCGTTTTCTCCCTTTTCACGGAAGTAGCAATATGTATAGCCGTGGAATTTACCCTTTTCACCATAACACTTTGAGAAGTGGTAGTCACCTGAAAGTCCTGCAAAGTGAGCAGTAAACTTTGTAATTTTTGCAGGTTCAAAAAGGCCGTCAAATTTATCTTCTTTTGAGAATTCACGAGATGTTGTCCATGCCTGATATCCGTTTGCATAGAACAAATCGTCGTCATCAAAGTCCTTATCATAAGTTACAGCAAGACTCTTCATTTCCATATCTTGTTTTGCTGTGAAAACACCTTTAATAAAGCCATCTTTCTTTTCATAGTCAAATGAAAAATACTCGTTGTTGAAGTCTTTGCAACCAACAACAGCGTCTTTAACCTTTAATTCTGCATAAAATTTACACATAAAAATTCCCCTTAAAAAATTATTCAAAATATTTTAACATATAGAAACAGTAAAATCAACACATTATATACCATAATAGCATTCAAAAAACTGCACAAAAAACTCGATGCTTATTTATTCATCCCGTCAAGTGACATTTTTTCATATATCAGTTATACTTTATTCAATTATCACCCGGAGGAATACACTATGAATTTTGCAACACCTGCTAAAAGCACAAGTGGCAAATATCTCTTCGCCTACTTTGTTGGAAATGAACCTGAAGAAGAAAGAATCCACTTTGCAGTGAGTGAAGACGGATATAATTTTGAAGCACTTAACAATAATAAGCCTGTAATCATTCAGACCAAAGGAAAAAAGAGTGTACGTGACCCATATATCCTCAAAGGTCAGGACGGATTTTATTATATCATTGGTACGGATATGAAATGCATTGAGGGTTGGACATCAAATCATTCTCTCATTACCTGGAAATCAAAAGATTTAATCGAATGGACTGACGAAACAATTATTGATATGCGTCAATTTGGTGGCGATTTTGCAACCACTACTCGTGCCTGGGCACCGCAAGCATACTGGGATAAAAGGGAAAACGCATACATGGTCTATTGGGCACATTCTGACGAAAAAAATGATGTAGCACAGATGTATTATGCTTATACAACAGATTTCAAAACAATAACAGAGCCAAAACTCCTGTTTGAAAGACCCGGAATTCAGACTATCGATGGCGATATTGCATACAGCGAACTCAATGGGAAATACTACTTGTATTTCAAACACGACGAAGACCAGACAATCGCCTATGTAACCGCTGACAAATTAAACGGACCTTATTGTGATGATGCAGTTGTCGTTTCTCTTGCAAAAACAGGTGTTGAGGGTAGCGAAATTTACAACATAACAGGCACTGACCAATGGGTTATGATTATGGATGAATATGGCACAGACAGATTCTTTATGCAACAGACAACTGACTTTGAAAACTTTTTGCCGGTAAACCCTGACGATTACAGTATGGCTTTTAATCCTCGTCATGGCTCCGTCGTTGCAATTTCTGACAAAGACTATGAAAGATTAGTTGAAAAATATAAAAAATAAGACTTTGACGGGCTTTTCTCCCGTCATTTTTCTATTGCAATATATTTGTGATTTTGATAAAATGAATTATTACCATTTTTGGCGGTGAAAATATGGGTTTCATCCCGTATAATTCAAGAGATTTATTTTTTAAAAACAAATTCGGTAGCATTTCTGCAGGTGAGGAAATACATCTTCGCCTTTGTTTACCACGCTCTTTTTGCTGCAATAAAGCACTTTTTATGCTCCGTCGTGATGATGGCAACTTTGAGGAAAGACCAATGCTCTGGGCTGGTATGGCAGATGGAAGCACAGAGATATGGGATATTCACACCACTATTGAAACAGAAGGGCTTTACTGGTATCATTTCGACTATTGTTCATCATATGGCAGAAGTTCAATACTGCAAACAAAAGATGGTATCGGTGATTTTTCAGGAAACAATCTTGCTCGCAAGGACTGGCAATTAACAGTTACAGAAAAAGATTTTACCACTCCCGATTGGCTTAAGGGCGGAATTATCTATCAGATTTTCCCTGACCGTTTTTATAATTCAGGAACAAAAAAAGAAAATGCACCTGACGACCGTGTTATTCGAACAGATTGGGGCAACGAGCCTGAATGGAGACCTACTCCTGAAGGAAAAGTGCTGAATAACGACTTTTTTGGTGGAGATTTAAAGGGAATAAATGAAAAACTCTCTTATCTTAAAGATTTAGGTGTAACTTGCATCTATCTTAACCCAATTTTCGAGTCCCACTCAAACCATCGTTATGACACAGCTGATTATGGAAAAATCGACCCTCTTTTAGGCACGGAAAAAGATTTTAAAAACCTTTGTGTTGATGCTAAAAAGTTAGGGATTCACATAATTCTCGATGGTGTATTCTCTCACACAGGAGATGATAGCGTTTACTTTAATCGCAAGGGCAGATACTCCACTCTTGGTGCATACAATTCACCTGAAAGCCCATATTATAACTGGTATAAATTCACAAACTATCCCGATAAATACCAAAGCTGGTGGGGATTTGTCACTCTTCCTGAAGTCATTGAAGAGGGAGAAGAATATCGTGAATTCATCAACGGCAAGGGTGGAATCGTTGAAAAGTGGTTAAAAGCAGGTGCTGACGGATTCCGTCTTGATGTTGCCGACGAATTACCCGACATTTTCATTGATGAATTACGAGCAAGACTTAAAGAAACTAATCCTGATGCTCTTTTAATGGGTGAGGTTTGGGAGGATGCAACAACGAAACACAGTTATGGCTCTCGTCGTCGTTATCTTCTGGGCAGTCAGTTTGACTCCGTTATGAATTACCCCTTTGCAAATGCAATTCTCGGTTTTTGTCGTAATGGTAAAGCAGAATCATTTATGTCAATCATTATGCAGATTGTTGAAAATTATCCAAAACAATGTCTTGATGTTATGATGAATCATATCGGCACTCATGATACAGAAAGAGCAATTACTAAAATTACAGGTGAATCCTGCGAATATCGTGACCGTCAGTGGCAATCATGTCACTCTTTGGGTAATAAATATGATAAAGGTGTACGCCTTTTAAAATGTGCTGTTGCTTTGCAATACACTCTTCCCGGTGTGCCGTCTGTTTATTATGGCGACGAAGCAGGTTTGGAGGGATACAAAGACCCATTTAATCGTGGTTGCTACCCTTGGGGTAAGGAAAACCAAGAACTTGTTGAGTTTTATAAAACAATGGGTAGGATAAGGAAAGAAAACTCCGTTTTCCAGAAAGGCTACTTCTCCCCTGTTTCCTCAATGCTTGGTTGTGTGGCCTTCCGTCGTCACGATGGTAATGGAAACATTATGGTAATTGTAAATCGCAACGAACACTCCATCTCCTATCGTCTTCCATATGATTTTGAAAATTCAGTTGCTCTTTATGGTGATAACCCACAGAATGGTGAAGTATTTATTGACGGATGCTCTTTTGTTATACTTTCCTTGTAATATTTTTCTCAATGTGTTATTATTTCTTATGTAAACAATTATTGGTGGTTAAAAAATGACTAAGGTTTATGGTGTCTTGCCTAAAAATCAAAGAATTCTTTGGATTTGTCTCCGTGTGATTATTTTATGCTGGGGACTTTTCGGCTTGTTCCATGGCTCGGTCGTTGAGTTCTTGGAAGCGATTTTTGCAATCATTTTTACCCACCTTTGGGACTTTTTCCAGATTTTCGGCAAAAAGTCATTTATTATTGAGGTTGAAGCATCAACACAGACAATGCTTTCACTTTTTATTTTTATCGGCGTTTGTGTCGGCTCAACAATCAACAATCGAACTACTTTTGAACATTTTGATATTGTAACTCACTGTGCATCAGGTGTGCTTTCTGCCTGGTTTGGGTATGATTTTGCGAATATCATCTATCGTAAGCGTGGGGATTTAGGCCCTGCAATGTCTTCTCTTTTCTCAATTACATTTGCTTTGGGAATTGCAGTTGGTTGGGAAGTTTATGAATTCACAATGGACAGCCTTTATGGTATGACCTTGCAAAAAGGTAACACCGATACAATGGTGGACTTTATTGCTTGTGCTGTTGGTGCAGTTATTACAATGCTTTTAGTCGCTTTCTATCGCAATGGTATTATCGGCAAGAACAAAGAAACTGTCAAAGAAGAACGCCGACTAATAAACGAACAGCGTCTTTTAAAAGAAAAATTGTACCGTGAATACATCCAGTCAAAGGAGGAAAACTGATGAAAAAAGTTTTATCAATCTTTCTTGTGGCTGTAATTCTCACACTCTCTTTCTCTTCTTGTTCAGAGTTTTCAAAAGTTAAAGTTAACGGAACAAAAATAGATAACGAAGTGTATTATTATTTTGAAGATTTACACGACGGAGATAAAACACAGATTAACAATGCCCTTTCCCGATATATGGCAATAAACACTGAGTTTTCTATCCAGTCCCTTACTCTTTCTTCTTCACAAAAAGCTGAACTTTCAAAAAAAGTGAATGACTTGTGGCACTTATACAGTGTACATTATACTAATCTCGGAATTTCTAAACAGACAATATACAAAATTGAAACATCAAAGTTTTACGAAGACACTCTTCTGGATTATTACTATGGTCCAAACGGCACTTCACCAGTGAGTGAAGATACTATAAAGAAATATTTTAAAGAAAACTACATAGCAATCAATTTTGCAACGGACTATCTTTTCAACATCAACGAAACAGGTGCAATGGTTTCCATGCCTGATTCAGAAAAGGCTTCAATTATAAATAATTTTTCCCGTTCTGCCGACCTTGTTAACACAGGTTCAATTATTGAAACAGCAACAGATAAAGAAGTGCATAACACAATCATCAACTCAAAAAATGATGGCAGTTTCCCAAGTGGTTTCTATAATGAAGCTAAAAAACTGGAAATAAACGGAGCATCAACAATTATTATCGGTGACTATATTTTCCTCGTTCAGAGAATTGATGTTTTTGATGAAACCTATGGTTATTATGAATCTCATCGCACTGAATGCTTACGTGCCATGAAAGGCAACGAGTTCAACACTCTTGTTAATCAATGGTCACAAAATTATAAAGTTAATTAAGGTGGTTTCTCCACCTTTATATGCCCGTATAGTTCAACGGATAGAATAAGGTCCTCCTAAGCGGGTGTTTTAACGCTCGCCTTTGCAAAAAGGCAAATGGTAATCTGTTCAAATTGTATCGTATATGCGCTTGTACCTCAGCAGGATAGAGGGTCCGCCTCCTAAGCGGAACGCCCCCGGTTCGAATCCGGGCAAGCGCGCCAAAAAGTGCCGAGAAATCAAGGTTTCTCGGCACTTTCACTTTTTATTACTCGCTCATTTTCTTGAGTGAGTTTTCTTGTTTTTTTAGTGTAAACCAAGCTCGAACTTTTATCGTTCCCCGACCTAAATCTTGCTAATTGCGATTAGCAGAAAATCGCCGTTTTGCTAATCGTCTGCTAATCGGTTTTTCAGCAAAACTTTGCTAATTTGCACAGGCGTATGTTTCATCCATTGACTTTTTTGCAAAATAGTCACGATTAATACAGCAGTGAGTATGATTTTTGCTATCACTGACTTTTAATCCTTACGCATTATAGCAAAACAGCATTTTTACAAGGTCGTACAAAGGACGTTTGTTTTTGAGGGGATGAACAAAACCGATTGAATACACGAAAGATGCGACTTCCATAGATGCCTTCGGATTCCAAACCATCTTTGAGGAAATATCACCGTATTCACATTGCTCCGAATCAGCAATGTATTTTAGGTGTTTGTTGATTTCTTCAATCTGCGAATCGTAATCATAATTTCTTAACGAAATAATGGCAATGCGGCATTTTTTGTTTTGCGACTTGATGTATCCGATGAGTTCACGATATTTATTATCAAACTCGGCAGAGTTTTCAGCAAAGAACTCTATATCTGTTTCTCCGATATGTAACAAAACCGTTTCGGGTGAAAGAGCAGCTACAGTTTCTTTATATATACTCAAAGCACCATTTACAGAAACACTTTCAAAACTGCGATTATAAATCTTTGATTCTACGGCAAAAGCCTGACGGATTTCGCAAGTGGGAATATCCTTATCCACACCGCAGCCGAATATTACAATACCGCCTTTCTCGGCAAGTTCATTGAGTTTTGTGTAGTTTTTAATTTCTACTTCTCTCATTGTTATGCCTCCATACCTTGCAAACGCTTCTTGTCAAGCGAAACGTTGCGGAAATATACGATTAAGTTCAAAGATACGATTGCCAAATTCAAAATGTAAGCAATCAGCACATAATTGATCTGCCCCGAAATAAGCTTTGCGGAAATGCCTGCTATGTAACCGGTGATGATAAGTAAAATAAACAGCAGACTTGTTCCTTTTGCGGTTTTTGCTCTGTATGCCTTAATAACGTTCAACGGCCAAGAAAAGCCGAAGCACACAAGCATAACCGTTTCTAAAATTGATCCCATAATCTTTCTCCTTTGCGTTGTTTGGACTTCGCAAGTATGATAGCACCGTCCCATACAAAAGACAATTTTTCGAAAAATAGAAACATAAACAGTCGTTTTCACTCACTTTTTTTACTTTCAAAAGTTCTTTTGAAAGGTTTGAAAATTGAAAAATCCGTTCAATTATGATATAATAATTCAAACTCAGGGATTGATATCAGGGATGGTAAAGGTATGAAAGCAGGAAAAGAAGCGACAGATAAACCAAGAATATCGCTCAACGGTATTCAAAAATTGTTCTTTCGCACACAGCTTATTTTGATTATTTCAATGGCGCTGATTTTAGGTGTTGCAGGAACGCTTATCAATATTCATTTTGAAACGGAGAAGCGTGACCAAAATCTGCAGAACGTAGCTGAAGCAATTGCTAATTCTCCGATGATGACGGGTAAGAGCAGCGAAAAAGAGAGTGTTATCATTGAATATCTGGATGCATTGAAAGACACTCTTGATGATATTGACGTCATCTCTGTTGTAAACAATGACGGTATTCGTATGTATCATTCCAACCACGCTTTGATCGGAACGAAGTACGACGGAAATATGCCCGACTTTAAAAGCAATACGGACGGCTACTACGCTGTGAACGAAAGCGGTCCATCAGGAAATCAGCGCCGTGCTTATGCTGCGGTGTATAATGAGGACGGAGAATATGTCGGCGTGGTTATGGCGATCATGCTGATGAAAAACATCAAGACCGAAACAGCGCAGATGTTATGTATCTTTCTCCTTATTACCGTGGTTGCAATTTTAATTGAATTGATCATTGCGGGAAATCTTTCGGGTAAAATCAAAAAGAACCTTATGGGATATGAGCCGGATGTGTTTACGGCGATGTATAAAATGCGTGACAATATCCTTGAAACCTTGGCGGAAGGTATCATTGCTTTCGATACAAACGGAGTCATACAGTTTGCCAATGAATCCGCAATCCGTATGCTTTTCGATCGTCCGCTGATTAACATTGTTGGACAAAGTGTGGATGTTATTGGTGATGATATTCTTTCCCGTAACATAAAAAGCGGCGACAAGGAAAGGAATATCAATCTTGCAAAGGCAGACATTATTCTTGACTGTGTACCGATTAAAGAAGATGGAATGACTGTGGGAACGGTTGCTATTCTTCATAACCGAGCCGAATATACAAAACTAATGGAAGAACTTTCAGGAACACGGTATCTTGTGGACTCTATGAGAGCAAACAATCATGATTTCACAAATAAGCTACACGTTATTCTTGGTTTGATACAAATGGGGATGTATGATGATGCAAGCTCGTACATCCAAAATATCACAATGGTACAACGTGAAAATATCAGTAAGGTTATGAACGCTGTCAGCGAACCTGCTGTTGCGGCACTCCTCATCGGAAAAATTGCAAGAGCCTCCGAACTCAACATTAATTTTGTACTGCGTGAAGGATGTTATTATTCTACAGCAGATATGAATCTTCCTTCCGAAATGCTGATAACCGTTATCGGCAACCTACTTGATAATGCCTTCGATGCGATGAATGAAAGCACCGACTATAAGAAACACAAAGAGCTGATGTTCGGTATTTACTCCAAACCCGGTGCCGTGTTGATTACCGTTGACGATACGGGCAGCGGTATCAAGTTGAGGGATATGGAACACATCTTTGAAAACGGATTTTCTACCAAAGGTGATGGTAGAGGCACGGGACTATATCGAGTAAAAGAAATAGTAGAAAACTTCGGCGGTAAAATCACGGTAGAGTCTCAGGAAGGCGTAGGAAGCTCTTTCTCGATAAGTTTTGTTAAGGAGAATGACAATGTATAAGGTTTTAATCGTAGAAGACGACCCGATGGTCGCAATGATAAACGAACAATACATAAAAAGAAACAAGAACTTTGAAATTGTCGGTAAATGTAATAACGGTCTGAGTGCTCTTGATTTCATTGAAAATAACACGGTAGATCTCTTGATTTTGGATGTGTTTATGCCAAAAATGGACGGATTTGAAACGCTCCGACAGATCCGTAACAAACAAATCACTGTGGATGCCATTATGGTAACGGCGGCAAATGAGCGTGAGTCTTTGGAAGAAGCTTTACACCTTGGTATTGTGGATTATCTTGTAAAGCCCTTTACCTTTGACCGCTTTCAAATGGCTCTTGAAAAATACATAGCACAAAACAATGCGCTCAGGGATATTGAAAAGTTAAACCAAAAAAACATTGACCATATTATCGACAATTCCCGCAAAAAGAGCGATGACCTTTTTCCAAAAGGTATTCAAGAAAAAACGCTTGAACTTATTATGGAATATCTAAACGCCAATAAAAGCATTTGGTTTACCGGCGATGAGATTGCCGAAAAAGTAAATCTTACGGGCGTAACTGTGCGCAGATATATGAACTACCTTGCCGAATCGGGTAGAGTGGTCAGTGAAATGAATTACGAAACCGGCGGCAGACCGTGTATGAAATATAAGGTTGAGTGAAAGACAATATAAATTTCCAAAGCAAGTACAGCTTAATATTAGCGATAACACCACAACATAATACATGCCTATTATCACCACCCTAAAATTATAGCTTTTGCTAATTGCTTGCTAATCGGACGACTTAAAATAACATAATATTAGCGGTAACGGCGTAACACAAGACAACACTTTAATCCTAAAAATCCCCTGACAGCAGGGGATTTTTAGGTATTACAAGGGATGTGAGAGCTGTTTCCCTCGGTATCTCCTAAGACTTAGATGCAGGTTCGATTCCTACTACGGGTGCCAAAAAAGACGTGAAGCCTTACAAAACTCCACGTCTTTTTTCATTTGTTAAACTCTATTAATCTTTAAGTAAAACGACTTCTCCACTATTTTTTCTTGATTCTTCGGCAGCAAGGGCAATGTTATGGCTGATAACAGTTGCATCAATTGTTGTGATGTTTGTTAAATCCGTTGTTTCACCACATAAAATCTTGACAAACCCTGAAATCAGTCTGATATCTCCTTCCACATGACCGCTTATATTAAGGCTACCTGTGTTTACTTTGGTAGTTTTTCCACCAAAAATGTGCATTTTTAGTTTTGTTCCATAACCCACAAGTTCACCTTTTGTTCCTACGATATGACATTCTCTAAACATTTTATCGGAAAGACCGTTCATATTGAGAACTGCCGATGCACCATTTTCAAAGGTCATTGTAACAAGCTGATTATCACACACATTATTGTCACACATATAAACACATCTGCCGTAATCACCATTTTTAATGGCATTTCTGATATCTTGCTTGCTGTTCTTTACTTTACCAGTAAGTGTACGTCCCATATATTTTATAAATTTTGCCTTGTAGAATGGGTCAGTTATGTAAAGAGCTTCTGCATCATATGGGCAATTCTTTTTTGCCTTACAGCCACCCATACAAGTAGGAGTTGCACCTTCAGGAGCGTTTTCTTTACGGAAATGGTTTAATGAACCTACAGAGCTTACACTCACACAAGGAGAATCCATAAACCATGCAATAAGGTCAATATCGTGACAGCATTTTGCCATAATGGATGGTGTTGAGGTAAATTCGTCTCTCCAGTTACCTCTTACATAACTGTGTGCAAAATGGAAATATCCAACATTTTCCGTTTGTTTAATTGTAACGATATCACCGATTTTGCCACTTAAGATAATCTCTTTGATTTTGCTGTAATAATTTGAATAACGAAGCACATGGCAGATAATAAGAAGCACATTGTTTTCTTTAGCAAGGTCACGAAGCTCAGTGTACTCACCTTTCACTCCACTTACAGGTTTTTCAAGCAAAATATATTTATATCCCGTAAGAATTGCCTGCTTTGTAATTTCATAATGACTTGCATCCTGTGTGCTTATAATCAACGCATCAGAAATTACACCCTTGGAGAAAAAGTCTTTGGTTGAATTAAACTGTCTTTCCTTTGGGATTGAATATCGAGGTGCAAAATCATCAAGCGCCTGCTGACTGATATCACAAAGAGCATGAATTTCTACTTTTGACGAATGAAAAGCCTTTAAAAAGCCCATATACTCCGTTCCTCTGTTTCCAAGTCCAATAACTGATATCGTTTTCTTCATACTATCCAACCTTCTGTTTTATTATGTATCGATTAACACCTTGATGTTCTTATTATATAACTGAAAATTTAATTACACAACATATTTTTCATAATTTAACCTCTTTATATTTTCAGGTTTTTATGGTAGAATTGTGTGTGACATTACAGTTTGAGTATTATCTTTTAGGATGTGTGTTAAATGAAAATTGTTCTGTTGACTGCATTCGGTGTGGGTGGAGCTTCCGTTATTGGTGCTGTTTTAGGTTTTTTGTTCAAAAACATAAGCCACAAATTCAGTGATATCGTGCTTTCCTTTGCTGCCGGTGTTATGCTGTCAGCATCGGTAATCGGTCTTATTCTTCCATCATTAGAATACGGTGGTGAGTTTTCTTTACTCGTTACTATTATCGGTGTTTTCTGTGGTGCTTTCTGTGTCAATATTATTGATAAAATTGTACCACATTTGCATAGAATGACAGGTGTTGACCAGGAAAATCACCCCGACAAAACAGCACAACTTAATAAAGTATTGCTTTTTGTAATTGCTATTGCAATCCACAACCTTCCTGAAGGCATTGCAGCAGGTGTTGGCTTTGGTACAGGAAACCTGGCAGATGCCATAACCATTGCAGGTGGTATTGCCTTGCAGAACATTCCTGAAGGTATGGTAATTATCGCACCTATGATTGCAGCAGGAATAAGTCACAGAAGAACATTTCTGATTGCACTTGCAACGGGTGCTGTTGAAGTCATCGGTACACTTTTAGGCTATTTTGCTGTTACAGTTTCATCTGCTATTCTGCCATTTGCACTTGCTTTTGCAGGTGGAACGATGATTTACGTGGTAAGTGATGAGATGATTCCAGAGACACACAGCCATGGAAATGAAAGAATGGCAACCTATTCTTTGATCATTGGCTTCATTACAATGATGATTATGGATTATTACATAGGGTAAATAGATATATGAAAATTACAATTATCACAGTAGGGAAAATTAAAGAGAAATATTTAAAAGATGCGATTATCTCAACAGAGGATAAAAATTTTTATAGTCATCAAGGATTTGATTATTTAAGAATTGCTAAAGCAATGTTGTTAAATATTAAAAATAGGACAATCGTTCAAGGCGCTTCTACGATTAGTCAGCAGTATATAAAAAATATGTTTTTGGATTTTGATAAAACCTGGCAAAGAAAAATTGAAGAGGCTTTCTTAACTTTAGAACTAGAAGTTCATTATGATAAAAAAGAAATTCTAGAAGGATATTTAAATACTATAAATTTTGGGGCTGGAAATTATGGAATCATGAATGCAAGTAAGTATTATTTTAATAAAGAAGCGAAAGATTTAACTTTGGAAGAAGCTAT
>CALBQZ010000142.1 GCA_937899735.1 uncultured Clostridia bacterium
GGCAGCTTTACAAAAGCATCGGAGATATTAAACTACTCACAATCGGGCATCAGTCGAATGATAAACGATCTTGAAACCGAGTGGAAAGTTCTGCTGTTGGAACGCAGTAAAATGGGTGTGAAGCTCACCAGTGATGGATTGAAACTCCTGCCCCACGCCAAAGCGATTGTCGCTGAATATGAAAAACTCCAAATGGAAGTAGATGCCTTGAACGGTCTGCAATCCGGCATTATCCGAATCGGGACCTTTTCAAGCGTAGCGACGCATTGGCTTCCTAACATCATCAAAGAATTTCAAAAAGATTATCCGAACATCGACTATGAACTGCTCCTTGGTGATTATACGGAAATTGAAGAATGGATTCATACCGGCAGAGTGGATCTCGGCTTTTTGCGGCTCCCTACGTTGCCGGAATTTGAAACGCATTTTTTAGAGAAAGATGAGCTTATGGCAATTATCCCCGAAGGACACCGTTATGCCGACAGTGATTCTTTCCCGATAGAAGCTCTCTGTGATGAGCCGTTTATGCTTCTTGAAAAAGGCGCAAAAGCAGAAATATCTGCTATTTTTGAAAAACACAACCTTACACCCAAGGTGCATTTCACAACATGGGATGATTATGCTGTTATGTCCATGGTTGAAAGCGGACTGGGTATCAGCATCCTGCCGAATCTGATTTTGAAACGGATTCCATACCGGATCGTTGCCAAACCACTGAACATTCCTGCATATCGTGATATCGGTATTGCTCTGAAAAGCAGCAAGACGGCTTCTCTGGCTGTAAGACGTTTTATGGAATACCTGCAATACAGATCATGATTTCGATTATAGAGACTCACACCCCATATAGAATGAAACGGCGATACCTGGTTGTGAAAACCAAGTATCGCCAATTTTTGTCGCACTCATGTACGGCAGCTACACTATGCCAGTAATATTTTCATACTGTCTTATTGGACCGCTCCTCAAGGAGAAGCCTTTTTTTCCATCCCATTTGAAGGAAAGGCATTATCGGCATTTTTATTTTTCTGCTTTAAATGTAAACGAAGTATTAAGATATGCTTCAAAGTTAAAACTCTCATCATATCCAATTCCTTCTTCACAAACATATGCTACTTTATAAATTGTCTTTTCTGCTACGAAATAATAGTTTTCTGCATAATGTATAATTTTTCCATCTTTGTCTTTTACTTCATATTTATAGAACTTGCAGTTTATTTCTTCTTCTGTAATATTTCTATCTTCTTTTTCAATCTTTAAAGTATATCCTTGTTTCTCATATCCAGAAACCAATTCCGCATTCTGCTTATCAATAGCATCAAGATATGAATTTAAAGTAACTTCCTGTGTTACTTTTGCAATTTCTATAAACTGAAGATAGCATCTCCCGTTTGTTTTATTTTTTATTATTTTGCCCATTTGTTCAGGCACCCAACCATCTAACGCATTCATCTGGTATTTCTCACCACGAATAAATGATTCACCTTTAATATCTCCATATAATTGTACCCAGTTTGTTTGAGGTTCTCTATTGCTTTGAGTTACTATCTCTCCACTTGCATCTGTTACTGCTATCGCAATCCTATTATCTTCATCGATAACCGTATTTCCTGCGTCGTCTGTGTAAAGAACGAATTCCTTACCGTTAATCTTTGTTGTTTCAAGTTTTTTCTGGCATGCTGTGAATACTGTTGCAACTGTAACTAATGCAAGTGCAAGTGCAATAATTTTCTTACTCATAATAATTACTCCTTAAATTTTATTCAGTAACTGTTAAGCCACGATTATCAATAGGTATTATACCGATATAAACCTTACCGGGGTAAACTGTCAACGGTGTATTATCAAAATCATAGAACTTAAGTTGACAAGTTTTTTCGTCGAACACCCAAGTAATTCGTCTTCCTAACCCATTAACAATGTACAGACCCTTATTATCAATACCTTCTGCTTCAAACTTCCAATCAACATGACCTTTTTCTGTTTTCATGCTTTCAACTGGCACATAAAGATAGATAACATTTTTAACTGCCATTTGCTGATTGTTATTGCCGTCAACAACCTGCTTATTATTCAAATAGTGATAATATAACTTATCCTCATTATTGAATTTAAATGTATATTTATAACTGCTTGAATAGGTAACATCTATTCTGGTACAGCTTCCCGAATCCTTACTGCTATCGCTCCAAGGAATCTTACCTTCTTCATGTGATACCTTATATGGTACCCAATCCGTGAGGGTTTGCTTTGTTGTAAAGCCTAAATTCTTAATAGCTTTTTGGATTGCTGCTTTTGTTGTGATTCCTCTATGTTCAAGAGAAACCTTTCTTGTTGTATCACGGAAGAAATAAGAGCCTTCATGTTTTAATGCGTCGATATGGTCAACATCAAACTTATCGAATGCCTGATATGCCATATATTTGCCAAGATTTTTGCCATCGGAGCCACCCCAGTGAGCATATATCGCATTCATTCCGGCTGCTAGTTCAACAAAGTCGTGACGAGCACTTCTTACAGGTCCAACTTTATCAGGAATTTTGTTTGTATCAGCATAGAGCCACATCATTCTTGTTACTCCGCCTTCAGCCATACCTTCAATTATGACGTCAGGGGAGGAGATTCCCCACTGTGGTCTTGCTTCAGGTGTATTTTCAATCATAATTGCAACCGGTCTTGCTCCTTGAGCTTCCTTTGACAGGTTAAGTTCTCCTGTAAATGGATTCATATTGTCCGGAGTTTTTTCTTCTTCCTTCTGATTGTCAACCGTTGGTTCTGTTGTCTGTGGTACAAAGTTAGGGTCTTGTTCATACTTATTTTTATCATCACCACAAGCCGCAAATGTACAGAGAAGAAGCATCAATGCCATTGTGACACTTACCATCTTTACTATCATCTTATTCATTTGTATATCCCTCTCTGAAAAAATGATTATTTCTCAATCTTTGTCTTTCCACCCATATACATCTGCAATGGTTTTGGAATATTGATGCTTCCATCTGCGTTAAGATTGTTTTCAAGGAAAGCTATCAACATTCTTGGAGGAGCAACAACTGTATTATTAAGTGTATGTGCAAAATAGTTGCCTTCCTTACCCTTAACTCTGATGCCAAGTCTTCTTGCCTGTGCATCACCAAGGTTTGAACATGAGCCAACTTCAAAGTATTTCTGTTGACGTGGACTCCAGGCTTCAACGTCACAGCTCTTAACCTTAAGGTCAGCAAGGTCACCTGAACAACATTCAAGAGTTCTTACAGGAATATCAAGTGAACGGAAGAAATCAACTGAATTCTGCCAGAGTACGTCATACCACTTCATACTATCTTCAGGTTTACAAACAACAATCATTTCCTGCTTTTCAAACTGATGAATTCTATAAACACCACGTTCTTCAATACCATGAGCACCAACTTCTTTACGGAAGCAAGGGGAGTAGCTTGTAAGTGTTTTTGGAAGTTCATTTTCAGGAGTGAATGTATCAATAAATTTACCAATCATTGAATGTTCACTTGTACCGATAAGATAAAGGTCTTCACCCTCAATCTTATACATCATATTTTCCATTTCTGCAAAGCTCATAACGCCTGTTACAACATCGCT